>JBEKJJ010000105.1:0-22713 GCA_050011295.1 Bryobacteraceae bacterium | reverse complement strand
CTTTCGAAATGCCATGCCGATCCAGTTCCCGGACCCACGTAGCAGCTAATTGCACGGGATCTTCCGCTGGAATTTGCCAGCTGAGCAGAGGTCCTAGCTCGGTCGCAGGCGTTTTCTTTTGATCGGCCAACGCGGAGAAAAAACGGTGCGAGAAAAAGTGGATGTGCGCGTCCGAAATGGGCAGCGCGCCCCAGGGAGTTTCCATTAAGGCGCGGCCTTTTGGTCCGGCATCTGGACAGGAAAGCGCGTGATGCCGGCCGCCAGCGCCACCTGCGTCAACCCCGCGACGTTGTTCACACCCAGTTTTTTCATCATCGTTTTCCGATAACTGCGCACGGTCTGCAGGCCGAGATCGAGCATCACCGCGATCTCCTTGCTGGTTTTCCCCTCGGCCACCAGGCGAAGCACCTGCAGTTCGCGCGGCGACAGATCCGACAAAGCTGAGGCCACCGGCTTCGATTCCAGATCGCCGCGCTGGATGCGCTGCAACAGGCGATCTGAAACCTGCGGACTCAGGTACGATCCACCTTTGGCAACGGTGCGCAGAGCGTCCAGCAAGTCGCCATCGGAGGCTTTCTTCAGCACAAACGCGCGCGCGCCGCTTCGAATGGCGCTCACCACCGAATGCTCATCGTCGTACATGGAAAGGATGATGACTTTGGCCTCGGGATTGTAACGCAGAATCTCGGTAGTGGTTTCGATGCCGTTCAATCCTGGCAGGCCAATGTCCATCAGGATGATATCCGGCCGCTTCAACTTCGAGATCTGTACCGCTTCGGTGCCGTTCTCAGCCTCTGCCATGACGATGAAATCGTCACTATGCCTCAGGATGGCCTTGATGCCATCTCGCATGATTTTGTGATCGTCAACTACTAGGACCTGGGATGGCATTTTGCGCTAGCTCGCGATCTCCGGAACACGGTCCGGCTGCGGATGGCTGGCTCGGAGTACGGTACCGCGGCTCGGGGTACCGCGAATATCCAGCGCGACGCGGCCCTTAGAGGCATAATAATCCAGCAGCAGGCGCGCCAATGGTAGTTTACTGCGGTCACCATCCTCGGCTTCCGCGTCATCGCGAATTTCCAAAACAAAATCGCCCTGCGCCCGTTTCAGGTGAATATCGATGGCGCTACAGTGTGGCCGCGCGACAGCGCTCTCGAGCGCGCACTCGGCGATTTTATAGAACGAAGTTGCAATTTCGGTGGGTACGCGCGCAGCCGAATCGAAATGCAGGCGCAGGGAACCGGCGAAAGTCTTGCGAAACTTGCCCGCCAGACGGTCCAGGGCGAATTGCAATCCCGCTCTCTCAACGATAGAGGGATTTAGCTCGTTACTGATATCACGTAACTGTTCGATCACCTGCTCGAGCATGGTCTGAATCTCGGTCGCCCTGGCATCAATGCCGGGAGCTTGATCCCTGAAGTCCATCCTCATGGCGTCGAGCTGCAACCCCACTGCGCTCAGCACCTGACTGACGTCATCGTGCAACACACGCGCTACTCCATCCAAGGCCGCGTCATGCTCCTGGATGGCAGCGAACAGCATCTGGGCCAACGCCGGCTGTGACGCCTGCGCCGCACGCTTGTTACGATGCTTATCGCTCATGATGCATCTTTTTCAGTCCCAATGCAACAAGAAACTGTCAAATTGTTTCTTAGCAGACGTGGCGCAGCAGACAGAAGTGTCCGCGCCACGTTCTCGGGCAACCTCTACTTCCGGCCCAGTACACGCCTCGAGGCGGCGATGACATTGCTCACCACCAGGCCATATTTCTCCATTTTTCATCGCCTCTTTTTACTTTACAACTTACTCTACAACCAGCGGCACGTGTATGGCGAAGCGGCGATCGAGTTCGTGCGGGAGGGCTTGAGGAGTTGTAAAGAGGATCGCGTGAATCCCCATGGCTTCAGCAGCGCGCACGTTTTCCACGCGATCATCCAGCAGCAGAGCGTCGGACGGCGAGACGCCGAGGCCGGCCAGGGAATGCTGGTAGATCTCAGGCGACGGCTTGGTGCTGCCCAGGTCGCACGAGAACGTGGTGTGGTGGAATTCCGGCAGCCACGGACAGCGGATGATGTAGTCGCGCACCGGCGTTGGTATGTTCGAGAGCAGCGCAGTGCGAAATCCGGCCGCGCGAACCCGTTGCGCCCATCCAGGCATTACCGGATCGGGATGGGACCAACTGGCGCTGTCAATCGCCTGCACCCGCTCAATGTCGGTTGGGCTCAACTGGTGTCCGGCCACGGTGTTCCAGTAGCTGGCCGGATCCACCGCCGCCCGGTCAAACGACAGCCGATCCTGCCAATAGCGTTTCTGAAACTCAGTGACAGGCATGTTGAGGATGCCGGCCATCCCTTCAATCTCAGCCGCGAGCGGTGAAGAACAGAGCACGTTTCCGTAATCAAAGATGATGGCGCTGACATGTATGCGTAGCAATCTACGATGGTAGCCGACTTCGGCTTTACGCGGAGCCCAATCCTACTCATGCCGGAGAGCGACACCCAGATCAACCTTGATCGCGCGAAGCGCGGGGAAACCGGCCGCAGCCGCAGCAACTAACGTCAGGACCGCGATCACGGCGACAAGCGTCACCGGGTCGGCCGAGGTGATTCCGAATAGCAAACTGGATAGCGCCCGGCCGAACGCCAGCGCGCCACCAATACCGATGATCACGCCAACGCTTACCCATTTGAAGCTTGTCCGCAAAACCAGCCGCACAACACCTTGACTTGTCGCACCGAGAGCGACTCGGATGCCAATCTCCCTGACGCGTTGTTCCACCCAATAGCTCATCAGTCCATAGAGACCCACCGCCGCCAGCACCAGCGCGGCAACTGCAAACGCAGCCACGAGGCCAGTCTGAAACCGCCGCGGCCGATCAATTTCTTCACGTTGCTGCTCCACGGTTGTGATGTCGAAATACGGGATCCGAGCGTCCACCGATCGCACCGCCGTCCTCACAGCCGCCACCAAGTCCAATAGATCACTTTGGGTTCGGACCACCAATGGCAATCGCGCGAGCGACCATTGCCGGATCGGACGGTAGAAGATCGGCGCCACGCTGCCGTCGCGGTTGAGCGAAATATCGCCCACGATTCCCACCACCGTCACCCAGGCGCCATCTAGTCCCGGTAATACTTCTTTGAAGCGCTTGCCAATCGGGTTCTCCGCTGGCCAGAAGCGGCGCGCCATGGTCTGGTTGATCACCGCGACGGGTGGCGAATCGTGCACGTCGGCCGCGGAGAACCAGCGCCCCTGCCGCAGCGGGATACCTAGCACTCGAAAATAGCTGTCGCTAACCAGATCGCGTTCGTGGCGCTGCGCATCCTCGCTGAGTGGGCGCCCTTCCACTACAATCTTTTCGTTGGGAGAATTTCCAGTGAAACTGCTGATAGCCGCCGATCCAACTGCCGCACCGCGAACGCCGGGCAGCGACTCAATTTGCCGAACGGCATCGGCGGAAAAGCTCAGAATCCGCGCCTCGCTGCTATATCTGCCTTGAGGAAGTTCCACCGTCATCGTGAGTAGCCGCGTTGTATCAAAGCCGGGCTGGACAGCGTTCAATAGCAGAAAGCTCCGAATCAGCAGACCCGCGCCCACCAGCAACACGATCGCGAACGTGAACTGCGCCGCCACTAGCAAGCCTCGCGTTCGGTTGATGCCCCGGCCGGCTGATGAGCCGCGTCCGCCCGAAAGCAAGTTTGCTTGCGGACAATGCCCCGCAATTTGGGAAGCAGGCAGCAGACCGAAGACCATGCCAGTGAGCAAACATAGGCCGAAGGTGAAAGCTAGGACCGTTGCGTTGATGGCCACGCCGTCTGAGCGTGGCAGGTCGGCTGGCGCCAGCGCGAGCAGCGTTTGCAGGCCCGCATACGCGAGCATCAGTCCGCCCAGTCCGCCGCCCAGAGACAGCAAAATGTTTTCAGCCGCCAATTGCCACAACAATCGCGGCCGTCCTGCGCCCAGCGCGGCACGGACTGCCAGCTCTCTGCTCCGGGCCGCGCCTCGTGCAACCAATAAACTCGCAATGTTTGAGCATGCGATGAGCAAGACACATAGAACCGCGCCTCCCAGAATCCATAGCGGGCGGCGCACCTGGGATCCGGCAATCTGCTCGAACAGCGGTGTCACGCGCACTCCCAGGCCGGCATCGGTTGCTGGATATTGGCGGGCGAGTCTTCCGGCGATCATGCTCATTTCGATCCTGGCCTGCTTAATGGATACGCCGGGCTTGAGCCGTCCCAGCGCGCAGAAGGCATCGGCAATCCGGAATTGCGGGCGCTGGAATAGCGGCCATCGCGAATCCGCGTTGAGCGGCATCCAAAGCTGCACGGTTTTATCCGGAAATTGAAAACTCGCCGGCATCACGCCAATGATGGTGGCGCTTTGGTTGTCAAGTTGAAGCGGCCGGCCGATTACGTTCCTGTCGGCCCCGAAGCGCCGCTCCCAGAAACCATAGCTAAGAACGACACCGTTGTCATTCTCATCGCGCGCGAAGGTGCGGCCGAGCAAAGGCGCGACGCCCAGCACTTCAAAGAAGTTGCCCGATACCTTGGACCCCTGAATCTTCTCCGGCCCGAGCATGACTTGAGAGGCCTCGGGCCGCAAAACGACGGCGAGATCCTGGAAGGCATGGCTTTGCTCGCGCCAATCCCGAATAGTGGGGTACGAAGTCCAGTCCCATGAGATGTTCCTGGACGGCACGCTCGTCCACAATACGCAGAGACGTTCGGAATCGTGGTAAGGCAGAGGATGCAAAAGCACCGCTTCAATCACGCTAAAGATCGCCGTATTGGCTCCCATCGCGAGGGCGAGAATAAGCACGGCGGTGAAGGTGAATCCCGGACTGCGGCCGAGAACCCGCATGGCATAGCGAAAGTCTTGCAGGAGTGTCACCACTTAAGAACTAGATTGACATACGGCGCCTTGAGAAACCTCTGTTTCCTTCCGCCGCAACGAAGTGTGTCACAAGCGCGTCTCTAAACGCAAGAACCGCTATAACCGCATGATTTTAACTCCACCTCCGCTGGCCCACTGCGTGCTCTCCGGTCTGTAGGGGGGACTATGCTGATCCTGGCCGCCGCTCTGTTATTTGCTCCGCACTACGAAATCACACTCCCGCGGTTCCTCTTCGGCGCCACCGCTTCTCTCCCGGTTTCCGACGCTAAAGGGAATCTTTACTTCATTTCGGATGAGATAGGGGCTTCCGGGAGCATGCCACAACGGGTCACGCGTATCGATCCGGATGGCAACGTGGTCTATCGAATAATCCCGGTGGTGAACGGAATTTTTTGCCAGAGTAGTCCACTGACCCCAGACTCGGCAGAAAACCTGTATGTGGCCAGCACTTGCTCGTTCGGTGGCGTGGGGGAAATCGTTGTCAGCAAAATCGCTCCTTCCGGGACAATTCTATACACGTTTCCGACGCAGATTTCGACTGCTGCGACTGTCAACGGGATGGCCGTTGGGCCGGACGGCAGCGTTTTTCTAACCGGATCAGCGGGTCCGAACGACTTGGCAACAACGCCGGGAGCCTACGTGTCCTCGCTCCAGGCGGCGCAAGACAACCCCAACGCTTTCGTTGTGGAAGTGAACGCCGCCGGGACCGCGATCAAGTACGCCACGTTTCTCGACAATGCCCCGCAGACACAGTCCCCCGGAGAGGTTCCGACATCCGGGGTGGCCATTGCGGTAGATTCCTACGGAAAAGCATATGTCGCAGGAACGACTGGCGACATCGGATTCCCAACATCGGAAGCCGCATTCAACCGGAATTGCGATTGCAGCATCGGTAATCCCGCGGTGTTCGTCGTGAGGCTGAATGTCGACGGCAGCAACGTCGACTACTCTACGTTCCTGGTACCCCAGAACTTGCCTGGTAATCCGCCTCTGCCGCCGCCATCTTCGATATCTGTCAACTCGGGGTTCCAAGCGACGGTCACCCAGGTTCTTGGCGGTGGGAACGAGTTCAGCACAACCAGGCTCGATCAATACGGGACTCAATTGCTCAACTACAACCTGGTAACGTTCCAGGCGCAAGGTTTCTTTTCAGCGGTCCCCGACGGAAATGGCGATCTGCTCTTTTCCGGCCAGACCGCCCCCACGAACCTGCCCATTTCAGCGGGCGCGTTCTCCAACGGAACAGATTTCGCTGCAGAGGTGCGCATCGAAGATGGATCCGTTCTCTACGCCACGCACCTCCCCGCAGGCTCCGCTTCTGGCGGGATATTGCCGGACGGCAGTGGCGGCTTCTTAGTGATTGGAGCGGCGGTGGGCGGACCGATTCCGTCCACTCAGTTCACGCGGCTTGTTCCCGTAAGCTCGTCCACGCCGGCAGTGCTGGGAGTGGCGAACGTGGCGGGTCTTGCTGTAAGCCCCGGCCTGGCGCCGGGTGAGGTAACCAGCATTTATGGGACGGGACTGGGGCCGAGTCCAGGATTGCAAGGCGAGTTCGATAGCAACGGGCATCTTCCAGATTCCCTTGGCGGAACCGAAGTGTACTTCAATGGCGTGCGAGCGCCCCTGCTCTACTCGGGCGATCAACAAGTCAATGCGATCGTTCCGTTCTCCCTGAGCGGCCAAACCGTTAGCGTGGTTCTAATCGTGAACGGCAAGGTCAGCAACCAGGCATATCTACCCACGCGGGCCGCCGACCCTGAAATTTTCAAGGCGAACATTGCGTCTGCGCCTAATGTTGCGTTTGCGGTAAACGGAGACGGGACCGTCAATTCGGCTCAGAGTCCGGCGAAGGGCGGCTCGGTACTGACGCTGTTCGTCAGTGGTGCGGGATTATTGAGTCCGACGCCCGAAGACGGAACTCGTGGCGGATTGGGACCTCGACTCGTTCTGCCTGTGACGGTCAATGTTTCGTATGGTATTACGCTCCAAGAGGGTGTGCAGGCGCCAATCTTCGCGCAGGGGGAAGTCCGTTACGCAGGCTCGGCGCCGACACTTGCAGCGGGAATCGTTCAGATCAATGTCCAGCTGCCTGTGGAAACATACGTCGGATCTTCCCAGTCAGTTCTCATCTATTTCGGCGACGTCTCCGCCTCCCTAGGTCCACCACAGGCGCAGGCTTCGGTTTGGATCGCCGGCACTGTGCAAAATCGATAGGCGAGCAGTACGTTTCGCAGCCTCAAGCCGACTCGACTTCCGTCCACAACCGGTCCCGCAAACGCTGCGCTGCCGGCTCCGCCGTCTTCGCCCACTCCCCCCGCGCAAACTGACCAAGAATGCTAGTCCTAGAATCTTATTCGCGTTCACCGGCGGCCAAATAATCTTTGCCCTAAGCCGACTTGATCTCCGTCCACAATCTATCCCGCAAACGCTGCGCTGCCGGCTCCGTTGTCTTCGCCCACTCACCGCGCGCGATCACGTCCGGGCCAGGATACAACGTCGGATTGTCCCGGAAAGCCGGCGGCAGGATCTTGCGCGCCCCTGCGTTCGTGGTTGTCGTGCGCGCGGCCAATGCATTCGCCGCGGCGATATCCGGGCGCAGCAGGAAATGCAGGAACTTGTGCGCCAGCTCCGGTCGCTTGCTCTCGCGCAGAATCACCGCGCAGTCCGGATACACGGCGTAGCCTTCCTCCGGATACACAAATCCGATCTCGGGCGATGAATCCATGGCCTGTTGTGCGGTTGTGTTCCACATGTGCGCGGCCAGCACGTCGCCGCTCACCAGTTGATCGCGCACTTCGGCATTGAGATAAGCACGCAGCAGCCGCTTCTGCCGGATCGCCTCGGCTTGCGCGCGCCGCAGCTCACCAGGATCGCTCGAATTTACCGATAATCCCAGCTTCTTCAGGCACGCGCCAATCACGTCAAATGGATCGTCCAGCATCGTCATCCGCCCGCGCAGCCGCTCGTCCCACATATCGGCCCACGCACGGGGCGGCGGATTCAGCTTACGGTTATAAGCGATGCCCGCTGCGATCACCATGTAGGGAACCGACCAATTCAGCTCGGGGTCCCAGTCCGGATGCTGAAAGCGGGGTTCGAGTTGGGCAAGATTGGGAAGCTCCTCGCGATGCACCGGGGCCAGCAGCTCGTTCGCCAGCATCGGTTTCACAATGTAGTCGGTGGGGAAGACCACGTCCCAGCCGGAATTGCCGCCCATCACGCGCGCCAGCATCTCCTCATTGCTTTCATAGATGCCGTAACGCACGCGCACGCCGAATTCTGCTTCGAACTTCGGGACTGTATCGGGCGCTATGTAGTCCGACCAGTTAAAAATATTCAGCCGCGGCCGCCGATCGCGGCTGCAGGCGGCGAGACCCGCGGCGCCCATCAGAAAATAGCGGCGGTTCATGTCGCCCGCAGCCTCTCGGAGATCAAAATCAGCGATCCGAACCCGACCACTATCAGCGCCGAAATCGCGTTCACCACCGGATTCACGCCGCGCCGCGCGATGGCGTAAATCACCATTGGAAGCGTCTCGGAATCCACGCCGGCCACCATGCTGGTGATCACGTAATCGTCGAACGAGACGGTAAACGCCAGCAGCGCGGCCGCCACGACTCCGGGCAGAATGGCCGGCAGCGTCACGTACCGAAAGGCCTCCCATTCATTGGCGCCCAGATCGAGCGCGGCTTCCTCAAGTTGCGCGTCCACGGTGCGAAGCCGCGCCATTACCACGATCACCACATACGCAATCGAAAACGAAACGTGCGCCAGAATCACCGTGTGCATACCGAGTTGAATGTGGAGGAATCGAAAAATCCATTGATAGAACGCCAGCAGCGAAATGCCGCTGACGATTTCGGGCGTCACCAGCGACATGTAGAGCGATCCAGCCAGCACCGGTTGAGACCGCTTCCAGAATCCGTACGCGCAAAGCGTGCCGATGATTGTAGCGGCAATCGTAGCGAAGACGGCGATGATCAAGCTGTTCCAGGCGGACTCCTTTAATTGCCCATTCTGAAATGCCGCCCGGTACCAGGCCAGCGAGAAGCCCTGCCAGACGGTGAAGCGCGATGCGTTGAAGCTGAATCCGGCAAGAATCAGCAACGGCAGATGCAAAAAAAGATACGCCAGCACGGCGTAGATCGCAAGCGGCGCGGCCAGCCATTTCTTCTTCACACCAATCCACCTTCTTGGCGGCGGACGAATACCAAGAGTAATACGAGAACAATCGCCATCAAGGTGAGTGACACAGCCGAACCGAACGGCCAATCGCGAGCCGTGGTGAATTGATTCTGGATGAGATTGCCGATCATCACCGTCTTGCCGCCGCCCAGCAGATCGGGTGTGAGATACGCGCCCAGGCACGGGATGAAAACCAGAATCGCACCTGCCCGAATTCCGGGCGCGGAAAGTGGAATCACTACGCGGGTCAGCGCGACCCAGGGCTTGGCACCGAGATCCGCCGCGGCTTCCAATAGATTCCGATCCAGCCGTTCCAGCGTGGCGTACAACGGCAACACCATGAACGGCAGATAACCATAGACCAGCCCGAGAATCACCGCTCCGTCGTTATAGAGCAGAGGCAGGGGGTTGTGAATCAGGCCGAGCTTCTGCAACACCGTGTTGATCAATCCCGTGTCGCGCAACAGAAACATCCAGGCGTAGGTTCGAACCAGAAAGCTCGTCCAGAACGGAAGAATAACCAGACTGAGATACAGATTCTTGCGATTGCCCGCGCGCGATATGAAAAGCGCCAAGGGAAAGCCGAGCAACAGACAGAGAACGGTGGCCGCGCCGGCGATCCAAAACGAACGCCAAAGAATGCCCAAATAAATGGGATCGGCCAGCCGCTGGTAGCTTTCGATTGACCAAGGCCGCGAAATGCCTCCCCATGTCCCGCGCGTGAGGAAGCTGTAAGCCAGGATGATGGCCAACGGCGCCGCAAACAGCGACAACATAACGGTCCAGGTTGGCGCAAGGAACCAGGCCCGCAGGCGCTTCATTCTTGGGTCGGCTCATCGCCGGCGAAGGTCAGCTCATCGTCAGGCTGCCACCAGACATCCACCGTTTCGCCTTCGCTGAAGCTCTCGCCCAGGCGCGACACTTCGGCGACCACGGTCGGGCCGGCATCCATGCGAGCTTCCACATGAACGCAATTGCCAAGAAAAGTGGACTGCACCACGCGGGCCGGTCTCGACCGCGCTCCCGTTTCGGGGGGCTGCTTGGTTACGCGCGTGGCTTCCGGGCGCACGCCCACGCCGTCGATCCAATTGACCAGCCCCAGGAAGGATGCCACAAAGCGGGTCCGCGGCCGCAAGTACAGATCTTCCGGAGTTCCAACTTGTTGTAGCTCACCTCCGCTCATCACACCCAACCGGTCCGAAAGCGACAGAGCCTCTTCCTGATCGTGAGTGACGAACAAAAACGTGATGCCGGTCTGGCGTTGGATGTTCTTGAGCTCAGCTCGCACCTGTTTGCGCAGGTTGGGATCCAGTGCGGAAAGCGGCTCATCCAGAAGCAAAACGTCCGGTTCTAGTACCAGAGAGCGTGCCAGCGCCACCCGCTGCCGCTCGCCACCTGAAAGCTGCGAGGGAAATCGCGATTCCTTGCCGGTGAGCTGCACCAGCTCCAGCACCTGGCGGACGCGCTGGTCAATATGATTCTCAGCGCGCCGCCGCAATCCGAACTCGACGTTCTGCTGCACCGTTAGATGCGGGAAGAGTGCATAGTTCTGGAAAACGGTGCTGACGTTGCGCTGGTAAGGCTTCAAATGCTCGATTCCGGCGCCATTCAGCCGGATTTTGCCCGTGGTTGGATCTTCGAAGCCGGCCACCATGCGCAGCGTCGTGGTCTTCCCACAGCCCGATGGACCGAGCAGCGAAAAGAACTCGCCGCGTCCGACGCCGAGCGAAACCGCGTTCACCGCCCGATGCGCCGGATAATCCTTTGAGACTTCGTCCAGCTCAAGAACAGATTCCATTTTTCAATTGAATATTACAGTACGATGTCCGTGGACGCAAGACTTTTTTCGTGGACGGCGGCGGAGAGGTAGCCACGGATGGACACGGATTCACACGGATAAAACGACGCATCCGCGTGCATCCGTGGCTAAGAACTTATTTCCCTGCGTTGAACCGCTTCTCAACCTCCGGCCAGTTCACCACGTTCCACCACGCCCCGATGTATTCAGGCCGGCGGTTTTGGTACTTCAGATAGTACGCGTGCTCCCAGACGTCCAGGCCCATCACCGGATAATGGCCCTCCATGATCGGTGAGTCCTGATTGGCGGTGGAGATAATCTGCAGACCTTTGCTGCCCTTGATCAGCCAGGCCCAGCCGGAACCGAATCGTCCGGTGGCCGCGGCGTTGAATTTCTCCTTGAACTGATCGAAACTTCCGAAGGTGCTGTTGATGGCCTGCGCCACGTTGCCAATCGGATTTCCGCCGGCATTCGGAGCCAGGATCTGCCAGAACATGCTGTGATTGACGTGGCCGCCTCCGTTGTTGCGGACCGCAGTCTGGATCTGCTCCGGCAGGATAGAGCAATTGTCCGCCAACAGAGCCTCTATGGGTTTGTCCTGTAGAGCAGGCGCCTGCTCCAGCGCCTTATTCAGATTGGTGACATAGGCGCCATGGTGTTTGTCGTGATGGATCTCCATGGTCAACTTGTCGATGTAAGGTTCCAGCGCGTCGAACGCGTAGGGCAGTGGGGGTAATGTAAAAGCCATAGTCGTCTCCTCTTCAGTCTGTAGTTTTACCCGGCGAATCCGCCGGCCTTTTCAAAAGCGTCGGCGAGACGGAACATGCCCGGCTCGTCAAAATGTCTGGTTAGAATCTGCATACCCACCGGCAGGCCGGCAGCGGTTTTTCCGCAGGGCACACTCATGCACGGTATGCCCGCCAGATCACCCGTAATGGTGTAAATGTCGGAAAGATACATGGCGAGTGGATCGTCGATCTTCTCTCCGATCTTGAACGCCGGGAACGGCGACACCGGCGCGACAATCGCGTCTACCTCAGTAAACGCCTTGCGAAAATCCTCCGCGATCAATGCTCGAACCTTTTGCGCCTTCAAATAGTACGCGTCGTAGTAGCCGTGGCTCAGAACGTACGTTCCCAGCATGATGCGCCGCTTGCACTCTGCACCGAATCCCGCGCCGCGCGTGGAGCGATACATGTCGCTCAAAGTTTCCGCTTCCGCGCGCGAGGTATAGCGGACGCCGTCGTATCGCGCCAGATTGGAGCTAGCTTCCGCTGTCGCGATGATGTAGTAACACGCGACAGCGTACTTGGTCGCCGGCAAGCTGATCTCGCGGACCTCGCAGCCCAGCTTCTTGAGCAGCGCGACGCCCTTGGCGATCAAGTCGCCCGTCTCGCTCGACAATCCTTCGAAATATTCGCGCGGCAAGCCAATGCGGGTGCCTTTCACGTTGCCGTCCAGTGCCGTGATGTAGTCGGGCAGTGGGGCGAAGGCGGAAGTGGAATCGTTCTCATCGCGTCCGGCGATGCTTTGAAGCAGCAGCGCCGCATCTTTTACGGTGCGCGCCATCGGACCAATGTGATCGAGAGAGCTGGCAAACGCAACCAGGCCGTAACGCGAAACCCGGCCGTAAGTCGGCGTTACGCCCACCACGCCGCAAAAGGATGCCGGCTGCCGAACAGATCCGCCGGTATCGGAGCCAAGCGCCACCACCGCGGTTCCTTGCGCGACTGCCGCCGCCGAGCCGCCGCTCGAACCTCCTGGTACACGATCGGGCGCCAGCGGATTCTTCACCGGCCCGAAGGCGGAGTTTTCGTTGGACGACCCCATGGCGAACTCGTCGCAATTGGTTTTTCCAAGAATAATGCCGCCGGCCTGTTCCAGGTGGATCACTGCCGTTGCGTCGTAGGGCGGGATGTAGCGTTCCAGCAGCCTTGATCCACAGGTAGTCCGAACACCTTTGGTTACGATTACGTCTTTGACGGCCACGGGTACTCCGGCCAGCACTCCCGGATCTTCTCCGGCGGCCAACTTCCTATCCACCTGCTGCGCCGCCGCGAGCGCCCGCTCCGGCGAGAAATGCAGATAAGCGTTGGTCTTCGGATTCTCCGCTCGGGCCAGCTCGAGCGCGGACTGCGCCAGCTCCACGGCGCTGAATTCGCGCGCGGCCAATCCCTTGCGTACTTGATCGATGGTGAGAGATGGGATACCCGATGAGATCGCGCTCATCGTTCAATCACCTTGGGCACCTTGAAATATCCGGCGCCCGCCAGCGGTGCATTGGCTAACGCGGTTGCATTGTCCAGGCAAGGGCGCTCTAAATCTTCCCGCAGCGTGGCATTTTCGCCGGCATCATATAAAACTTGCGCCATCGGCTGCACGTTAGACGTGTCGAGCTCCTTCAAGGTATCAATATGCGTCAGAATTTCGTCCAGATCTTTTGACAGCCGGGCCATCTCCTCACCGGTTAGCTTGAGATTCGCCAGGTCCGCGACATAGCGAACTTCCTTCTCGGTGATCTTCACGCCGACGCCTTTTTCCTCGCCTGCTTGTATACGATGCGCATGCCCGGATCGTCGATTCGCTCGGCTTCATCGTCCACCGGCGTTTCCCTCACCCGCAGTGCAGGCTGTGGGGGGCGCCTTGGGGTTGGCACGCGGAATTCGACGTCCTGCACGATGCCGCTGCCCAGAATCTCCGATAATTTCGCCAGAATCTGAAAGCGCAGTTGGAACAGATTCTTCCGCCAGATGGCGTCTTCAACCTCTACGATCAGCGAATCGCGCACCATCGACTTCGCCGACGCATGCGAGGCGATGCGTTTTCCCACCGCGGCCGGCCAAGCCGCCCGGGCCAGATCTTCGGTAGAGATGGCGTCCGAGAGTTTCAACCGGGCTAGCGATTTGGCGACGCGTTCCATGGGGACGAACTCAATTTTAGCACCCGGCGCGGGAGATTCATCATGCGGGAGCGCCTAGTTTTGAATCCTCGATCCGCCTGAGTTCCGCGATCATGGTCCTTAGTTCAGCAAGCGCGGTGGACAAAATTGGTCCACTCCTGCGCGTAGCGGCTGCTGCCGTTCAAGAACCGGTCAATAATGTTCGCAATTTGACCGGCGGTCTTAATGCGCTCGCATTTTGCCATAGGCCGACGATTCCCCGTCATCCAGTCGAACGGGTTTTTCTCAACTTTCGGATGAAGCGAGCAACGTCGCTGAGGTCTTTACGGTCCTTCCAAATGCCAAACGCCTTCGCAGCAGACGATTTGGACCGCGATGCGGGCCGTCTGGAAGCTGTAGCCTTCATATAGTTCATGGTATACATTCAGCGAGCATGCCGCCCGGACCCATCGTCATCGCGGGCGCCGGGATCATCGGCGCGTCTATCGGCTATCATCTCGCGAAGCGTGGCGCGCCAGTTACCATCCTGGACGCAGCCGCTCCCGGATCCGGCGCAACCGGAAAGTCTCTCGGCTGGATCAACGCCACGTTTTCAAAACGCCCGCGCGAGTACTTTGACCTGAATCACGCCGGCATCGCGGCGTGGCGCCGTCTCGAACTGGAACTGAATGGCGACCTAAAAGTGCAATGGGGCGGGAGTGGGGCTTGGTTTCCACCTGGACCGGAGGCGGACGAACTACGCGTCAACATCCGCAACCACCAGCAATGGGGCTACGCAGTGCACCTAGCTTCCGAAGCCGAGCTGCATCGATTGTTGCCGCTAATTACGCCAGGCGAGTTTGGCACAGCCTGCCACAGCGAACATGAGGGCGCGGTGGACCCACTGGAAGCTTTGACGGTTCTGCTGGCGCAAGCGCGGCGGTTCGGCGCCCAAGTCCGATTCCCGTGCCAGGTGACCGGCCTCCACCTTTCGGAAAGCCGGGTGCAAAGCATTCAGACCAGCGACGGCTCGCTAGAAGCCGGCGTATTCGTGCTGGCTTGTGGCGTGGGCTCGCCCGCTCTCGCGCGATTAGCAGGCATCGAGGTGCCGCTCAAGGATTCGCCGGGAGTGCTCTTGCACACGGCTCCCGCGCCCCGGTTGATCGATCGCGTGGTGCTTGCGCCGGGCACTCACTTCAAGCAGTCGCTGGATGGTCGAATCGTCGCTGGCGGCCCGATCGTAGCAGGCGTTGGTACCGCGATCACCGAAGCGAGCGTCGGGCAGGCGGAGGAAATTCGTCGTTTGGTTGCACAAATATTGCCTCAAGTCGCGAACGTCCCGGTTGAACGTGTGACGCTGGGCTACCGCGTGATGCCTCAAGATGAATACCCGATCCTGGGTTTTACGGAAGCCTGTCCCAACCTTTATGTGGCCGCGACGCACAGTGGCGTCACCCTGGCGCCCTTAATCGGTCAACTCGCGGCGCTCGAGATTCTAGATCACGTGCAGGTGGAGACGCTAGGACCCTACCGCCCCTCGCGCTTTGCGTGACCGCCTGTACAATGAAAAGTCAGGATGCCGGTCACAGGCCGAGCTTTTCGGGATGATTGAGATTCTGCGCCACCTGCGTACGGGAGCGCGCGTGCTGGATCTCGGCGCACTGACCGGCAGTTTTCCCGCGAATTATTGCCCAGGCGCCACCGTAGTACGGGTGGATCTGGAACTGCCGGCCCCAGGCACCTGCGATGGTTTTGTCCAGGCCGATGCGGGATGCCTCCCCTTTCCCGATCAGTGCTTTGACGCGGTCATCGCCAACCATAGCCTCGAGCATATTCGCGGACTCTCGGCCGCCCTTGGCGAGATCGGCCGCGTGGTTTGTCCCGGCGGCAGCTTGTTCGTAGCCGTGCCCGACGCATCCACGTTTTCAGACCACCTCTTTCGCTGGGTTTACCAGGAAGCTAGTGGACACATAAATCCCTTTTGCTCGGCGGACGAACTCGCTGCCCGCATCACCGGGGCAACCGGCCTCAAGCTCGCCGCGACTCGCGAGCTGTATTCTTCCTTCGAATATTTGAACCGTTATACTTCCCGGCTCAGACGTCCTGGCCTCTCCGGACCGTTGGAAACGGCAATCGCCGTTGTATCATTTGGCTGAGCTACGCGACGCGTCTTTTCGACCGCATGTTCCGCACACGCGCCAGCGCTTATGGCTGGGCTTTTTATTTCGGCGACATTGGCGAAGCGGTGGAACCGGGATTCTGGAGCAATGTGTGTGTGGGTTGCGGAGCCGGGCACCCGGCTTCCGGGCTCATCGAGAGCAACTTGGTGCGGCGCCACCGGCTCTTCTTTCAAGGCTATCTTTGTCCAGCGTGCGGCTCGTGGAACCTGTTCACGCCCGATAAATGAGCGCCTCCATCCCAAGATCGTGGTAACCGAAATTATTTCGAGACCGGCAGCCGCGTAGCGTTCGAGGGCACGCCGTTCTGGCTTACGATCAGCGTCAGGTCACCCGTCCCGGAGTTGCTCGGAACTTGGAAATTCACCTGATACAGGCCCACAAATCCCGGCGTGAGACCGGCGAATTGCACTGGGGCAGCCTGTCCGTCCAACGTCACCGTCGGTGTGTTAGTGACTTCAGCGTAGGGTGGGGAACTCGGAGCCGGCTGACCCGATTTCACCGAGGGGTTCGTTGCTCCCATGCCGGAAAGGTAAATCACCACAACCTCGCCCTGTTTGGCCGGGCTGGCTTCAGTGATATACGCCGAACCGACTCCATGCTGTGCGATCGCCAGTCCGTTGGTCTGGGCTGCAATCCCTAACTGGAGGGGAGAGATGTCCGTCATGACGGGTACCGACAGGGCGCCATTCAAGATGGCGATCACCGGGTATTGCTGGTTGGGCGTTAACTCTGAAGCGAACTCGACGTTCACCTGGTTGCCGCTGACGTAGTACAGCGGAACCTGATAAGGGCCAACGATTAAACTGGTGCCCTGAAAACTGGTGGGAAGCGGAAGCCCGCTAGTGTTCCCTTTGGCAGTTCCAAGGCCGGTGCCGTAAACTTCCACGATCATTCCCGGCGCCAGCGCTCCGGCGGGCACTCGGTTGAAGGTGTTTACCGTTCCGTTCTCGGATATGATCGGCGGCGCGTTTTGGTTCTGATTGATGGTACCGATTAACTGAATCATGGCCGGTTTCAGGGTCGTAGTGGATTGACCCTGGATGGTAATCGCCATTTGCGGCGCCATGGCGCCCGGCTGCCAGGTGGCGGAGTAAGCGCCAGGCTGGGTTGGCTGCAGCATCAGCGGCGGATCGCCATTGGAGAAACTAGCGGTTACGGAGGCATTCGATACGGTATTGCCGCAGTCGTCATTCAGTTGAACAATCAAAGCGGCCGGCCATCCCGCCGGAATTGCGAAATTATCTACCAGACCAGTCTCAGTCAGCGCCAACGCGGAGGGGGTGCAGGCGCCTGCGGCTCCAATGGCCCTGCCAGACGCAGTTCTCGGCGCCGTGGTTGCGCCCGCTGGTTCAACAATAAACGTAATGTTCACTGAGCGTAGCGCGCCAGACATCGAAATATCTACTTCGCCGCTATAAATCCCGGCGGCCAGTTGTGTCGCGTCCACCGTCAGCATTATCTGTGCGGGACTCGCTCCGGTGGCTGTCCCAGTGGATGGATTTACAGTCAGCCAGTTTCCTCCATCGGCCGTGAAGGCTGACACTTCAAACGCTACCGGGGAGGAGCTGCTGGTATTGATATTCACAGTTTGCCCGGTGGAGACGGGTTGGCCAGCGGGCCCGATGAAGACTAACCCAGCCGGCGAGGGATCCGGCAGTGCAGGGGTTGTCGGATCATCCAGATCCAAAACCAGAACGATGTAGAGCGGCGAATTCAGCGCGGAGCTGGAGATTTTGAGCAGCCCATAGTAGCCTCCCGCAGGCATTTGGAGCGCACTCGCGGTGGGTGCCAGTACCAGCGTGCCTGGCGAGGATGGCGAGGCATTCCCGCTCAAAGTGCTGGCGGAGAAGTATTGCGATCCGCTCACGAACTGGGCTGTCCATGCCAGGCTCGACCCGGTGTCGCCCGAATCCACGATCTCGACAGTCTGCGGATTAGAGAATCCACCTCCGGAGCGAGCTTGAAACCGTTCGCCGGTCACGCTTAGGTCCAGGATCGCTCCGCTCCCGGATACAAACAACGCTACCGGCACTGATAGGGCGGTTCCGCCGGCGGAGAAAAGAATAACGTCGTGGTAGCTACCTACTTGTAGGCCCTGCGTGTTGATTTGGACTTGTAGGAAGACGGTCGAATTAGGGACTGTCTGTCCAGATGCTGGCGTTATACCGGTAATCCAGGAGCTATTGTTTTGAACGACGGTGCTGTAGCTGAGCGGTCCACCGCCGCCTGCGTTGCGGACGCCCAGGGTCTCAACCAATGTGCCGGGTGTCGAGGATCGCGCCGCGAAATGCAGCGTGTCCGGCACTATCTGTAACTGTGGCGAGGCGGTTGCAATGTTGAGCGTCACCGTAACCACAATCGCGTTTCCGGAAATATCGATCACCTGTACCCGCGCATTCGAGGATTGCGTGGCCAGCGTGCCTTGGTTGACCGTAACCACCAGCCTTGCCGGAGCGGTTGGAGTAAGTGGTGTAACGGTGATCCAGCTCGGCGCCGGCACTCCAGCGCCGCCGTCCACCACGACGTGGAAATTGATCGGCTGCGTGCCCACCGGCACCACATCAATGAATTGTGGGGGCGGAGCATCGCCTTCAAACGCCGCGGAGAACGTGAGGGCCAACGGGGAAACCTGCAGCACCGGACCGGCGCTCACGAAGGTTACCGTGAACGGCATGCTTACGCTGTCGTTTAGGCTGTCGGTGACAGTCACTGTAACTTGGAACGTTCCCTGGGTAGGCGCGCCGCTCAGGACTCCTGCTGAGCTCAGCGTCAGGCCTTGAGGCGGATTCTGTGTGCTGAAGGTATAGGATCCCGCTCCTCCCGTGGCCGCGAAGGTCACCGAGTAATTCATCCCAGCCGTCCCTGGTGTTAACGGTGACGTGGTAGTGAACGCCAACGCCGGATTAATGGTTATCGAAAAACTTTGCGAGGCTACGGCACCCGTGCTGTCCACCACCTGGATGGAGAACGTGTATGGTCCGGCCACGGTTGGCGTCCCGCTGAGCAGGCCGGATGTTGGATCGATGTTGACACCGGTGGGAAGACCGCCGGTATGGACCGACCAAGCCAGCGGAGCGACTCCCCCAGACACCACCAGCGATTCGCGATAAAACGAATTCACGTCACCGTTCGGCAACGTGGTGTCGAAGAAACAGAGAGATGAAACATTGAGTGAAAAAGTCTGAGTTGCGAAAACATTGGCCGAAGGGCTTAACGCCTCGATAGTGAAACTGAATGGTCCACTTGCGGTGGGCGTGCCGCTGAGCACGCCGCTGGTTGCATTGATGGTGAGACCCGGGGGCGGCGCCGAGTTGGAAAATGACCAGTTATATGGAGGCGGCGGGCCGTCGGAGACCGAAAATGATTGCGAATAAAAGCTGCAGGTGCTCCCACCCGGCAAACTCGTGGGCGTGCTGATTTCCATGACGTCGATCGTCAGGGTTTTGCTGGCTGTGTTCTGTGTCTGGCGATCAATAACTTTAATCGTTACGGAGAATGCGCCGGGGGTGGTCGGGTCGCCCTCGATGCGGTTGAGGTCAGTGTTGAAAAATAACCCTGGAGCAGGCGGCGAAGGGCTAACGCTGATCGCATAGTCTTCCGAGCCCGTGACTGTGATCGGCGCGATGTAATCCTGGCCGACGCCGCCGTAAGGGAGCGACGTGTTGGTTATGGCTAACTGTGTCTGAGCCAAAAGAGGGCTGGAAACCGTGACAAGGGCAGCCAGGATTAAACCAGGGATGCGCATGGCTCTTATTCTACGGCAGTTCGGAGCGCTTGCAACCATGATCTAGCGTAATACGTCTCTAATTACAGAGAAGCGTAGGTCATTTCCAACCTTCTCCTCCTCTGGTTGGCGCGGTCCTTTCTGTCAGGGACCGCGCCGTTTTTGTTGGGAAGAGCCAGGTCCAAAGCCAGCTTGGATAAGCGATTGTTCAGCTAACATGAATATCGTGCCTCAACCGGTTGTTCTTCCAATCGAAGTCTCACCCCAAGACATCAAACGCCGCCTCGACTCGGGCGAGAAACTCATCCTCATCGACGTTCGCGAACCATCCGAATTCGCCCAGGCACGCATTCAGAACGCCGAGCTGGTTCCCATGCGCACCGTGCCGGCCGAGCTGTCGCGTCTAGACGCCTGCACTGACGAAGGACCCCTCGTCATCTTCTGCCATCACGGCGTGCGAAGTCTCAACGTAGTCAGTTGGCTGCGCGAGCAAGGGGTGGACGGCTGCCAAAGCATGGCCGGCGGCATCGACCGCTGGAGCCTTGAGATCGATCCTTCCGTGCCGCGTTATTCCTGAGACCTTCCGCCCCAATTCACCACTACATCCGCGATGCGGTTCGCTATTGTGCTGGTCGTGGCGCTGGCTCTCGGTTCCCCGCTCTCGGGCCAGGTCAATGACGCTCCTGCCTATACCGCCGCTGGAATCGTAAACGCGGCCGACAATCAGGCGGGACCCCTTGCTCCGAATACCATTGTGTCGCTGTACGGCGTGCGTTTGTCCTACAATACTGCCGCGATCGACCCTTCGGACATCTCAGGCGATGTGTTGCCGACGGTCCTGCCAGGAACGGGCGTTCACGTAAGCGTCGGAAACCTCGCGGCCAATATTTATTATGTTTCCCCGGGCCAAATCAACTTCCTGGTGCCAGCCATCCTGTTGCCTGGGAAAACCACCGTGCAGGTTGTGCTGGAGGGACACAGCGGGCCGGCAGTAGATATCACGTTGGCCGCCGCATCTCCGGCCTTGTTCCAACTGGACGCTCAAAATGCTGTCGCTGTTCGCCCGGATGGATCAGTGATTACGCTCCAAGCGCCCGCCAAGCCTGGCGAGATCGTCCTTCTTTATGCGACTGGTCTGGGCCAGACGCTCCCGCCGGTTCCATATGGTCAGATATTCAATCAGGCAGCGCCACTCGAGCAGTTTGCGGATTTCAAACTGATGCTGGATGGCGTCACCGCAGGCTCGGGCGCAGTGGAGTACGCCGGAATCGCACCGGGTTTCGCGGGTCTGTATCAGATCAACATCATGTTGCCCGAGTCCACCAAGACGAATCCGGAAATTCAAATCGGCTTCGGCAAGCAACTCAGTATGCCGGGAATCCACCTACCAGTAGAGCCGTAGCCTTCCCTACCTAGTAGCTTCCGTCGGCCCGCCGGTTGATCCTAAATATTCCCTCAGCCAACCCACCCAACGGCGATCCACATCCCGTAGCCGGACTGGGTCAGACGGGCTGTGGCCCGTCACTGGATACGCGAAAAATTTCGCCGGCACGCCGTTGTCCTTCAGAGCGTGAAACAGCTCGAAGGATTGCGTGATCGGGACCCGGTAGTCGCCCGTGTCGGACAGAATGAGCGTGGGAGCCTTGATTTTATTCGCGTAGGTAATCGGCGATTGCTCCAGGTACGCCGCCATGTGATCGGCGCTTACATATGGTGAGCCACCGAAGGCCGCCCCTCTCCGTACGTTCGCGTCGCCCAGGTTGTATTGATCTAACCAATTGGTAACGGCGGCACCGGCAATAGCAACTTTCCAAACCGGGAAGTGACCCAGCAGCCAGGTGGTCATGTATCCGCCGTACGACCAGCCGGAAACCGCCATGCGGGTTTCATCCACGAAGCCGCGCGTCTTCAGCAACTCTACGCCCGACATGACATCCCGGCCCGGACCATCGCCCGAGTCGTTCCAGATGGCGGCTTGGAACGCATTGCCCAGATTGTCGCTGCCACGATAATTCGGTTCGAAGATCACCCATCCGTTGGCCGCCAGCATCTGCGAGCGGGAAGAAAACACTTCTTTGGAGGCCGATCGCGGTCCGCCATGAACGTAGAGCACCAACGGATATTTGTGGCCTGGCGCAAAGTCCGGCGGGTATGTCACCACGCCATCCATCTGGAAACCATCCGGGCCTTCCCATTCCATGGTCTCGGTTTTTCCCAGTTCGAGAGCCGCCACTTCCTGATTGAATTCCGTGAGCCGTTTCACCGGCCCGCTAGCCGATGCCAGGTAGTACAGTTCGGCAGGATGCTGCGGCTCACTGCCGGCGAATGTAATCTCGCCGCGCGGACCCACCGCGACATCTACCCAGAAAGTGGAATTGGGACAGGCTTTGCCGAGCGGCACGCGCCGCGGTGCACCGCCATCCAGCGGCTGAATCCAGAGGCCCACCGTGGTCCCATCGTTCGCGCCCACCAATAGCGATTTACCGTCCGGCGTCCAAATTGCCCGCTGTATATTGCGATCGATAGCCTGCGTCGCATTGGTGCCTTCGCCGCCCGCCGCTGGAATCCAGTAGGCCTCGTTCACGTTCTTGGGTTCTCCGTCGCGCGGGAACCAGTATGCGATGCGCGCGCCGTCCGGCGAGAACAGCGGATACCCCTCATGCTTGGTCCGGCCTGTCAGTCCGTGAAATTGTCCGGTTTCGACGTCGAGAATCTGTAGTGTGCTGCGATCGCCGTCGCCGGAATGCGGAGATTCTACTTGGACAAACGCAATGGACCGGCCATCGGGTGACCACGCAATCGGCGAGGCCGGCGAACTTGGCGGATGGCTGGTGGGCACCGTCCATGTTCCGGAAGTAAGACGGCGCGGCTCGCCTCCCTCCGCCGGCAGCAGCCACAAATGCGTCGGCAGGGGCGCTTCCTTCACCAGGAAATCGTCGTTGCCCACTTCGAATGAATCATTGAATTTTTCTTCGCCGGTCTTCTTAGGAGCTTCATCGGCGGCCGCGAACGCTATCATCTTTCCGTCCGGGCGCCACGCAAATTGCTG
>JBEKJJ010000104.1:0-22823 GCA_050011295.1 Bryobacteraceae bacterium | reverse complement strand
GCCGGTGATGCCGGCCAGTTTGTGGTCCTCAATTTTGGTTTTCCATAATTGCTCACCGGTTTGCGCATTCACCGCGTAAACGTTGGCCTGCCCATCACCAAAATAAATTGCGTATTGGCCCGGGCCGAAAGGAGCCACGGTGATGGGAGAACGCACCTGGCTGGACGCTTTGAACGTCCAATAAACGCAGCCGGTGCGCGCATCCAACGAATAGACGGTGCCATTGTTGCTGCCGGCGAAAATTCTACCGCCAACAACAGCCGGCTGACCGAAGACGGTGCTTACAGACGGAAATCCAAACGCCCATTTGACCTTCAGCTTCGGAACATCCCCGGCGCGAATTCCAGCCGCATCGTCGGATTGCATCCGGCTGTTCACCAGATCCACGCCCCATCCATTCCAGCCGTTGAGATTGGATAGCGGCGCCGCGCCGGGTTCGCAGAAATTGGTGTGCGCGGGTTCGACGGAAGCGGCGGCCCGGGGTGCCAAATAATCGGCAATAGCCTGGCGCTCGGCGGCGCTCAGCGTTGATCCTTGCGCTTTCATCGATCCGGATTCGAGCGCTGTCACGATGGCGCCATTGGGGACCCACTTGAGAGCCTCGAACGTGGGGGTCCGGTTGGCGGCGTCCGGTTTATGGCAGAGCGCGCAGTTCTTTTTGAACAACGCCTCACCATCTGGGGAAGCGGCCGGGGCAGCGGCCTGCGCAGCGGCCACGCTAATGAACGCAAACGATAGCAAGCCGATTAAACGACGCATGTGGGATTATTATAGTCACTTATGACTCGCCGCGAAGTGTTCAAAAATGCCGCCATTGCCGCAGCGCTGTTCGGGCTGCCGGCTCAAAAATTCGCGAAGGCCGCTACCCCGCTGCCTGACGGATCGCTGTTCGATCACGATCCGGAAGCCTATTGGACCAAGATCCGTGATGAGCAGTTCATACTGCCGCATTGGCGCGTCTTCCTGCAGAACGGAAGCCTCGGTGTTGCGCCCAAGCCGGTGCTCGACGCCGTGGTGGATTATCTGACGCGCTCGGCCGCGCTGCAACTGGAAGAATATCCGCGCTGGGGCTACGAGACGTTGGACCAGCATCGCACAGAGATGGCCGATTATCTGGGCTGCAAGAAGGACGAACTGGCGTTCACGCACAACGCCACCGAGGCGCTCAGCATCATCGCTAACGGCATCGATTTGAAGTCCGGTGATGAGGTGGTGATGACGGACCAGGAGCATCCCAGCGGCAAATCCGGCTGGTTGGAAAAACAGGCACGCTATGGAATCACGGTTCGGGAAGTCAAAATTCCGCTGCCGCCGAAAAATCCGGAGCAGTTGACCGATATTATGATTTCGGCCATTGGAACGCGCACGCGTGTTCTGTTTTTCAGCGGCATCACAACCACCACGGGACTGGTGTTTCCAGTGCGGCAAATCTGCGAGGCCGCGCGGGCCAAGGGCGTCATCACGGTGGTGGATGGCGCGCATATGCAGGGGCAAGTGCCATTGCGGTTGTCCGAATTGGGTTGCGATTACTACGCCGGAAGTCCGCACAAGTGGCTGTTCGCACCCGCCGGATCGGGAATCCTGTACATCCGTGAAGAGAATCTCGAAAAGCTGTGGCCTTTGGTCGTAACCGCCGGTTGGGACGATAAGAAATTGAAAGCCGCGCGTTTTATGATGATGGGCACCAACAATCGCGCCATTTTTGAAGGCATGCTGGCCGGCCTCAGATTCCACAAGCAGATCGGCTCCGAGCGCGTTTATAATCGCATACATCAGTTGGCGCGGATGGCGCGCGAGAAGGCCGAAGCCACGCCGTATATCGAATTGCTGACACCGGCGGATGATCGGATGTATGGATCCCTAATGACGTTCCAGATCAAAGGCAAGACCGACGAACAGCTCAAACCAGTGGGGGATATTTTCCAGAAGAATAAAGTTTGGACAATCTGGGGCCAGCGTGTGCGGCTCTCGACGCACATTCACACGCGCCCGTCGGATGTGGATTTGTTCTTTAATACGGTGAGGGAAGTTCTGGGGTAACCGAGGCCCAAGCGTGGGGCGGCCGGTCCGCGGGTCTGTTCTCGTTTGGGTTCGTTTTGTAATTTGACGTCGCGCTGGTTCCTGACGCATCCGACGAGTTTTGTGTTTGGAGGAGTGTCGCCTGTAACTGGCTGTGTGCGCTAGCGTTGTTGCATTCATTTTTTTCGGAACGGTGTCGAAAATTCAAGATGCGTCATGCGAAACGGAGCGCTCCTGGTGGGTTCAGGCGTTGAGCGCTCTATCCCACGCCAAAAGTCCCGGCGACAGAGTGGCTGCATTCCGGTTCGAGCTTAACAGGGGGTCAACTGCGTTGCAGAGTTCGGGCCTCCAGGTTGTTGCGCGAGAGGGGAAAAGAAAATGCGCGAGTCGGTCACTGGCTTGAGTAGATATGGAATAATCGGTGCGCGAGCGGCGCTAAATGTTGCAAGCAGTTGAGCGACATGCGTGACTGCGTCTCGATATCTAGGCTTAGTTTCGACAGAATAGGGAGAGCATCTTGGCTGCAAAAATTCTCATGGTTCTTAGCGCGAGCATTATCTTTACGCTCGGCGTCGTCCACCTCGTGTATACGTTCCGGGGGCCAAATCTCACTCCCCGTGACCCCGCGCTCGAAGTCAGCATGAGCCAGATTTCACCTGTCATTACGAAAGAAACAACCATGTGGCGGTGTTGGGTGGGCTTCAATGCCAGCCACAGCATGGGACTTATTTTGTTCGGTTTAATTTTCGGTTTTCTCGCATTGGCTCACGGCCAACTCCTCTTTCAGTCACCGTTCCTGCTCATTGTCGGGCTGGCAGTGCTTGGTGGTTTTGTCGTGCTGTGCAAGGTTTATTTTTTTAGTGGGCCTCTCATAGGCGTCAGCATTTCCTTGGCCTGCTATGTTGCCAGCGTTGCGCTATCGCGGTTCTAACCAAGGTGAGATTCTCCCTGCGCGCCGACGATGGTGTTCGCTACCGGCCTTCCTATCCAGCCGAAGTAACGCCTCTCCTCGAGCGCCGGCGCGGCCTCACTCCGCAATCCCGCCTTGCCGATATCGGCTCCGCGACGGGACCATCGCTACGAGGCGTAGCTGGTGGAGTTCGATTAGTTCCCAAGTCGGCGATAATCTTCCGAATTATTTTTCAAACGCGCTTCTGAGGACCGCGCTGTTTCGCTTGGCCAGAATCTCCTGCATCCTGCCGCGCACTGAATCGTCACGACTGTAGAGCGACAAAGCCGCCAATGCGTCCAGGGCGGACTTTTCGCTGTCCTCAGCCAGCCGCGTTAGCAAAAACTCAACAGATTCATCCTGGCGCAGCATGGCCATCGCTAGCAACAATGTTCTTCGCAGCGTAGCTTGGGCGGTCGCCTCCCAAGCTTCCTTGAGCAAGGGGAATGCCGCAGGCAGGCGCGATTCTCCCAGGGCTAGCGCGGCTCGTTCGGCGATCTCGTCGGAGCCGGAGGTGAGAAAGCCGGCCACGAATTCTAGCGACTCCGCCGGAGCTAACCGCAATAATCCGGCGAAGCATTCGGCTGTCACTTCCTCTTCCTTGTCTCCGATTAGAGCCTTGTATCGAAGCAGCAGGACTCCGGCCTGTTGTCCGGTCTCCGAAAGAGCTCGGGCAGCGCCGGCGCGGGCGGCAGTTTCTGAATCCGCAAGCAACGTTACGCATTCCTGCAGCGCGTCCGGATGGAACATCCGCACCAACCCCTGCGCGCAGATGCCGCGCAGCGCGGCTGCGGCATCCACGGGCGGCCCGAAACTTCCCTCCATCTGCACGTGGCGAATGCCTGCGAGGTAAACTGACGCGGCGGGATGATCCAGGGCGGCTAGCGTTTTCGCGATAGCGGTCAGCGCATCGCAGCGGGGATCGCGCTCGGCGGGATTCTTCATCCATTCGAGAAACGCGTCCGCCAACGGCTGGGCCAGAGCGCCGACTTCCAGGCGTTCTACGGTATCCGCCGCTGCTGCTGCGACATGATTGCTCTTATGCAGCAGAAACGGCGCGAGATCGCGCGTTAGATCGAATTTTTCGGGTTCATCTCGGATGGCACGGATGGCCCGGAGCGCGTCTTCTGTCGAAGGGCGTTTCTTCACTCGATCATTATCTCCTTGAAATCAATCACTTACAATAAGAAGAGTGAGAGCTTCTGCTGGAAACTTGAACCTGCACATCCTTCATCAACTTAGCGTCAAACGTTATGTGACGGGAATTGCGCTATGGGTGTCCCTGGCTGCGCTGCCGCTCAGTGCGGCGAGCGTGGACCTGAACGTATTGCTGAAGGGCATCGAGCAACGGTACAACCACGCCAAGACGCTCGAAGTCCAATATAATGAGACGTATACAGTCCAGGGGCAGGCCCGTAAGAGCGAGACTGGAACCCTTACGCTGCGTAAACCCGGCCGCATGCGTTGGGACTATAGCGCGCCGGCCGGCAAGCTCTTTCTATCCGACGGCAAAGATGTTTATCTTTACACGCCCGAATCGCATCGGGTGGAGAAGGAACCGCTCAAAGCCAGTGAGGACATGCGGGCGCCCATGGCGTTCCTGCTGGGCAAGCTGGATTTCTCCAAAGAATTTCGCAATTTCGAACTGAAAGCGGAAGGCACAGGTTGGGTGGTGACGGCCAAGGCGAAGAGCGACAAGTTGCCGTACGAAAAAGTGGAGATGCTGGTGTCGCCGGATTACGAGATCCGGCGCCTGGTGGTGAATGGCCAGGACGGATCGATTCTGACGTTCCTGTTCGATAAGGAGAAACTGAATCCGGCGGTGAACGACGCTCAGTTTAAATTTCAACTGCCGGCCGGCGCGCAGTTAGTTTCCGGCGAGGTAACCCAATAATGTCCGAGTGGGTTTTGAAATACTCCGATCCGCGTGGCGAGGTTCACCAGCAGGTGGCCGAAGCCGTCACCGAAAAAGAACTGCGCGACCGTTTTTCGCAGCAGGGCTTCCTGATTTATTCCATCAAGCCACGCCACGAGATCGCCGGCGTTTCGATGGGTGGTGGACGCAAGAAAAAGATCAACCTGGAAAAGTTCCTGATCTTCAACCAGCAATTTGTGACGCTGGTGCGCGCCGGTCTGCCGATTCTGAAGGCGCTGGATCTTCTCTCCGATCGTTTAACTGACCAAAGGCTTGCGCCACACATCAAAGCTGTTCGCGAAGAGGTGAAGAACGGTTCGTTGCTCTCGGACGCATTCGCGCGGCAGGGTGTTTTCCCGCCCATTTATGTCACTTCCGTGCTGGCGGGCGAAAAGAGCGGCGCGCTGGGCGAAGTGCTGGATCGCTTCATTACATATCAGAAGCTGGCTTTGGCGGTTCGCAAGAAGCTGATTCTGTCGCTGGTCTATCCGTGCATTCTGATCGTGCTGGTGGCTTGCCTGATGGTGTTTCTGATCACTTTCGTGGTTCCTAAGTTCGCGGAGCTGTATAGCAGCATGTCGGCGAAATTGCCGGCGGCCACGGAGATCCTGATCGCGGTGGGGACCACGGCGAAGAACTATATCCTACTCGGCTTCGCCGTCGTGGTGATCGCCGCGGTGGCGTTCCGATTCTGGTCGAAGACTGAGAAGGGCGAAGAGAAAATGGATCGCTTGCGCCTGCGCACGCCGGTGTTGGGCGAGATCTGGATCAAGTATCAGGTGGCGCAGTTCGCACGCGTGTTAGGAACACTGTTGGTCGGCGGCATTCCGCTGATGCAGGCGCTGGATACGGCTTCGAGCTCGCTCGGAACGCGGCTTTTGAAGAAGACTTTGGGTGAAGCCGGCAAGATGGTGAAGGAGGGGCAATCGCTATCCAGCTCGCTGACCAAGACTAAGATTTTCCCGGGACTCTCGATCGACATGATTGAAGTGGGCGAGTCGACGGGAGCCCTTCCGCAGATGCTGGCGAGCGTCGCGGAATTTTATGAAGACGACGTGAATACCAGAATGAGCGCGTCGCTCGCGTTGATTGAGCCGGCGATCATGATTTTCATGGGGTGTTTTGTAACGTTCGTGCTGGTGGCTTTATATTTGCCGATCTTCTCGTTGGCGGATACGTTGCGATGAGGGGTACTTTCCATGTCGGCTAGCGATCGAACAAAACTCGTCACTCCACTCGAGGAAATCGCGCAGGCGAAAGCCGTCGCTTCACGGTACCGGTGCGAGTTTGTGGATCTGCGCGAAGTTCGGATCGATCACGACCTGTTCCACTCCGTTCCTGTCGACCTGATGTTCCGCTACAACTTTGTGCCGATTCACTCGGTGAACGGGCATCTGGACATCGCGCTGGCGGACCCGCGCAATCTGAATCTGATTGACGAGCTTTCGGTGTTGCTGCAGAAGAAACTCAAGGTCAAGGTTGCGACGCTATCTCAGATTTCCGATCTGCTTAAGAAAACCGAGCAGTCGCAGCGCGTTCTGGAAGAGGTGACCGAAGGCTTCACGCTGGACGTGATGTCGGGCGATGAAGAGAATCAGGACGAGACGCTCTCCATCGATAAGCTCACCGCCGACAGCGCCATCGCGCCAGTGATCAAGCTGGTGGACACCACCATCTTTAACGCGCTGGAACGGCGCGCGAGTGACATCCACATTGAAACGCGCGATCAGGAAGTGGCCATCAAGTACCGCATTGACGGCGTGCTGCACTACGCCATGCCGCCCATCTCGAAGGATTGGCATTCCACCATTATTTCGCGCGTGAAAGTGATGAGTGAGCTGGATATCGCCGAACGCCGCATCCCGCAGGACGGCCGTTTTCGGGTGCGCTACAAGACGCGCCTGATCGACTTCCGCGTTTCCATCATGCCCACCATTCATGGCGAAGACGCCGTGCTGCGCGTGCTGGATAAAGAATCGATGAGTGAGAAGTTCGCCAAGTTGTCGCTCGACGTGGTGGGCTTTTCCGAAAACGACCTGGTGAAGTTCCGGCGCTATATCAAGGAACCCTACGGCATGGTACTGGTGACAGGTCCGACCGGTTCCGGCAAAACCACCACGCTGTACGCCGCCGTGAGCGAGATCAAGAACGATGAGGACAAGATCATCACCATTGAAGATCCGGTGGAGTATCAGATCAAGGGCATCACGCAGATCCCGGTGAACGAGAAAAAGGGGCTGACGTTCGCGCGTGGATTGCGGTCGATCCTGCGTCACGATCCGGACAAGATCATGGTGGGCGAAATCCGCGACCAGGAGACTGCGCAAATCGCGATCAACGCCGCGCTCACCGGCCACCTGGTTTTCACCACGGTTCACGCTAACAACGTGCTGGATGTGTTGGGCCGCTTCCTGAATATGGGCGTGGAGCCATACAACTTTGTCTCGGCGCTCAATTGCATCCTGGCGCAGCGGCTGGTGCGCATCATTTGTGATCATTGCAAGGTCCCGGTTGAATATCCCGATGCTTATCTGATTGAGAGCGGGTTGAATCCGGACGAATGGCGCGACGTCACTTTGTATGAAGGGCCGGGCTGTTTCGAATGCGGCGGCACGGGATTCCGTGGACGTACCGCGATCCATGAACTGCTGGACTTAAGCGAGCACATCCGCGAAATGATTCTGGACAAGCGGCCGGCGTCTGAGATCAAGCGCATCGCGCGCGACGAAGGCATGACGTTTCTGCGGGAATCCGCCATCAATAAGGCGCGCAGCGGAGTGACCACGCTGAAAGAGATCAACAAGGTGACGTTCATTGAAGGGTAACGCCACTCCGCTCCCATGACTTCGCTCGCCAATCTGCTGCCCACTCTGCTGAAAGATCCGCCGCCGACGCACGCGTTCGAGTTGTCGGAAGCCGGTATTGCGTTCGCACGCGTCAACGAGCCGAAAGAAACCAACTTCATGCCCTTCGACCCGGGCGTGCTGCTGGTTTCTCCAGCACACGACAATATTCATCAGCCGCAGAAGGTGCTGGATGTCATCGGCGCCATCGCGCCGCCGAACGGGCGTCGCAAGCGGCGCGCCGCACTGATCCTGCCGGATTATTGCGCCCGCATCGCGGTGCTGGATTTCGACAATTTTCCGGCCGACCCCTCGGACCAGCTCGCTCTGCTGCGCTTCCGCATGAAGAAGAGCGTGCCTTTCGATGTGGATTCCGCTATTGTCAGCTACGCGGCGCAGCCTCGAAAAAAAGACAAGGGAAAGATCGAAGTGCTGGCGGCCGTGATGTCCGCCGAAATCGTGGGGCGCTATGAAGCTCCATTTCGCTCGGTTGGTTTTCATCCGGGCTTGGTCACGACATCGTCGTTGGCTGCACTGAATCTTATGCAGCCGGAACAGGTGACCATGCTGGTTAAGCTCAATGGACGAATTCTGTCCGTGCTGGTGCTGGATTCAAGCGTCATCAAGCTGGCGCGCTGCGTGGAGATGGACGCTGGGCGGCCCGAGGAGATAGAAACGGTGCTGCATCCCACCGTGGCATACATCGAAGACGAGCTTAAGGCCAAGCCGCAGCGGATCTGGTTGTGCGGATTCGGATCCCAGAGCGCGGATTGCGCCGAGCGCTGGCAAGCTGAGTGGGGCGTCGCGGTGGAACCGCTGCGGGCAAGCTTCGGAACGCCGGGTCAGAACAATGCGGGGCTGCTGGGCTACTTGGAATCGGTAGGTGGGTGACAAAGGTATGAATATAGCCGAGCCGCGACCGGCAGGGAGTTTCCATCGGCCTGCTGGCCCACCAAAGTCCATGAAGACGCCGTGGCGCACGCACTCTTCGGTGCTGCGCCGAGACTCGTCTCGGCGTCGGGCGGACATCGACACGAGTGTCGATGCAGGACGCAAGATTGCGTGCGCCACACGGCGTCTTCAACGGAGCGATACCACGAGCGCAGAACTAGCGGCACCGGTCGCGGCTCGGTTAGGTCGCGTACCCGTGACAGACGCGATGGGTGAGAAAATATGATTACAGATATGGCCATTCAGGTTCCCATCAACCTCGCGACCGAACCGTTCCGCCGGGACCGTCCCATGTTGGTGGCATCCGCGGGACTGGGATTGCTTCTCGCGATATCGCTCGGGTTCGAGGTGAAGACCATCGTTTCCCAGCGTCAGGAAGGCGCGCAAATCCATGTCACCATCGATCGTTTGAATACCCAACTGCGCGGCGTCACGGCCGAACAGACCAAATTGAACGCGTTGCTACGCAAGCCCGAAAACGCCGAAGTGATGGAGCGCAGCTTGTTCTTGAACGCGCTGATCGATCGCAAGGCCATCAGTTGGACCAAGCTCTTCGCGGACCTGGAAAAAGTGATGCCTTATAACGTCCGCCTGGTCTCCGTGCGATTGCCGGAAGTGGATTCGGACAACCGCGTGCTGCTGGACATGGTGGTGGGTGCGAAGGACAATCCGCAGCTCCGTGAATTGGTGCAGCACCTGGAAGCCTCGCCGCAGTTCGGCGCGCCTGACGTGCAAAGCAGTACTCCGCCTTCGCAAACTGATCCGTTTATCCGTTATCACGTACTGGTTTCCTATGCTCAGAAACTTTAGCTGGAACGTTTGGCCTCCCAACAACGCGGCCGCGCTGCTGCGGCTGGGGGTTGGTCTATTGGTGGGTGCGAATCTGGTGGCCGGCTATTTCGTGCTGCGGCCCATCGGTGGGTCGCCGGATGAGCTGCGGCAACAGGCCATGGAGATGCGCCTGCAGATTCGCCAGCAGCAGAGCGCGCTGGATCGGACGCGGCTGCTCTCAGGCAAGGTGGAAATTGGACGCGGCGAAGGCGATAAGTTCATGAGCAAATATTTTCTGCCCCGCCGCACGGCCTACTCAGTGATCCTGGGGGAGCTGGATCAGATTGCCGACCAAGCCAAAGTTACTCCCAAGGAAGGCGCCTACACTTTTGAGCCGGTGGAAGGCAGCGACACGCTGCTGATGATGCAGATTACGCGTAACTTTGAATCCAGCTATGAGAATCTCATCCACTTTGTGAATCTGATCGATAAGGCGGACCGGCTGCTGGTTATCGAAGGCCTGAATGCAACGCCGCAACAGGGTGGCGCGAAGTTGAACATCATGCTGAAGCTGGACACTTTTGTAGTGCAGGACGGATCCGCGGAATGAACTTGATCCCGGCCAAACTCGGGGCGGAACCGAAGAAGGTGGCAGCCGTTGCAGTGCTGTTCGCTGTCGCGGCTTATTTCTACATCTCAAATCGCAATTCCGGAGAATCGGATGCCCCGGCGCATTCTGTGAGTTCGCCGGTGAGTAGCGTAATGAGTCCAACGGCGACGGGTCCGAAATCGGCGGCGCGTCCGGGGAGCCGATCCGCTGGAAGAATCGCTGGGGGCAGGAATCCCCGGGAGTACCGGCCCTCCATGAAGCCACCTAAGGGCGTGGAACCGTCGTCGGTAGATCCCACACTGCATCTGGATGCGCTGGTGAAATTGCAGGATGTAAAGCTGGAAGCCACTACGCGGTCGCTGTTTGAGATTTCCGCGGCGCCTCCGGAAGTACTCGGAACTAAAGAAGTGGCCCAGATAAAGGTACAGCCGCCGCCCTTCGTCGGCCCGAAAGCTCCGCCGCCCCCTCCACCGCTGCCGCCCACTCCCAAGGCTCCTGCTATTCCTCTCAAGTTCTACGGCTTCGTAAATCCCGCTCGTCCGGATGTGAAGCGCGCATTCTTCCTCGATAGCGAGGAGATAATCGTAGCGGGCGAAGGAGACGTGATCAAGAAGCATTACAAGATCCTGCGGATCGGAGTGAATTCGGCCGAAGTGGAAGATATACAGTTTAAGGGCGACAACACCAAGCAAACGCTGCCGCTCGAAACGGAGGTGCAAGGATGAAACGCCGCGACGAATCCGGATTCGCGATGCTGCTGGTATTCGTGCTGGCGGCGGCCATCGCTATCAGCCTGTACATGGAAATGCCGCGGCTGGCATTCGAATCGCAGCGCCAGCGCGAGCAACTGCTGATCTCGCGCGGGGAGCAATACAAACGCGGCATCCAGCTCTTCTATCGCAAGTTCCACACATATCCGCAGAATCTCGACGATCTGGAAACCACGCGCAACATGCGCTTCCTGCGGAGGCGCTATAAAGATCCGATGACGGGCAAGGAAGAGTGGCGGCTCATCCACGTGGGTCCGGGCGGGCAACTGACGGATTCACTGGTGCAGCCGCTTCCTCAGCCAGGACAGCCTGGACAGCCCGGTCAAAACCAAGGCGGTGCGACGGCGAGCAATTCAACGCCAGCCGCCGCGACGCCGGATAGTTCACAACAGCAGCCCGGCTCGGGCCCAGCCATCGACCCAGCCACCGGGCAACCGGTGAATCCGGGGCTCAATATGGCGATGCGGCGGCCGAGCGATCGCCAGATCGGCGGGGGTCCGGAACAAGCTCCCTCGCCCGACGATCCGAACCAGCCGCAGCCCCAGAATCCGCCGCAAAATCCGGCACAACCGGGGCAGCCTGTACAACCGCAATATCCAGGACAGCCGGGTCAACCACAGAATCCGGGACAGCCGGGGCAACCTGTTGACCCGTCGCAGCCGGCGCAACCACAATATCCCGGCCAACCGCAATATCCGGGGCAACCCGGGCAGCCTCAGTATCCGGGCCAACCAGGACAACCGCAATACCCCGGACAGCCCGGCCAGCCGCAATATCCGGGGCAGCCCGTGCAACCGGCTTATCCGCTGCCTACGCCGCCGGGAACGCCGGGGCAACCCTATAATCCGAACCAGCCATACAATCCAAATCAACCCTATAGTCCTAATCAACCCTACAATCCCAATCAGGCACCGCAATATCCTGGCAACGGTCCACAGACGGCGTTATCAAACGGAGTTGCCGGGCAACAGAATTCAGCTACGGGACTGATCAACTCGATTCTCACCACGCCGCGGCAGCCTCCTTCCAGCCTTGGTCTCCAGGGCGGCGGCACCGGACTTGCTGGAGTGGCGAGTACGGCAAAAGGTCCGGGAATCCACGTGGTCAACGATCGGAAGAAATATCAGGAGTGGGAGTTCGTCTACGACATCAAGAAAGACAAGACCACGGGCGTGGGTCAAATGATGCAGCAGCAACAGAACATGATGCAGGGCACTCCGGGTGGGCCAGGCGGCGCCCAACCCAACTCACCATTTGGCAGCCCGGCGGGTCCAGGCGGGCCGGCACAGCCAACAACACAAACCCCTACTCAGCCGCCACCCAGCCAACCGAACCAATAAGACCGAGCTTCAGATAAACATCTCTTCGTCGCTGGTGGCCTGCGCGACGCTTGGCCGGTCGCCCCTGGAAAGGAAAGACAGGGCGGCTCGGATACCGGCCGTGACTCCGTTGATCTCGCGCAGAGGCCGCATGATGCTGCTGTGGAGCAGCGCCACGGTTTCGTGAGCCCGGCTGAGCGTGTCATCCAGGACCAACTCCACGCGGTCCATCTGGACCTTGGCGCGAGCCGTGGCATCGCTGACCACTTCCTCCACCATGGCGAGCTGGTTCCGGGTGGAATCCAAAACGTCATTGGCACGGGACGTGATCTCGGCGATCTGAGTGCGGCTCAGCTCCACGGTGGCCTTGGTAGTTTCCACCAACGATTCCACTTGTGGAACCAGCGGCGTAATCTTATCGTGGAGCTCCTTGGTTTTCTTGCTGACAGCCACAAGCATTCCCGCTTGAATCGAGAGAGCGACGGCGGCGATGATGACAAACGCCGTCATGACGTAGAGCAGTGTGGTCTGTTCCATGGTGAACCCCTATCTGTTCATTAGATTCCTTCGGTCAGGTCGCCTGGTGCGGTGCTCACTGCCTCGCGATAGGCCTGTTTGCCTGCTTCCACCGCGGCGCTCAGGTGATCCTTCTGGCGAGTGACAGCGGATTTGCCTTTTTCCACGGCGTCCAGAGCCGTATCGCGCAATTCGTTCGATCGCCTCTTCAAAAACTCTTTGCCCTCATCGGCTTTGGTCAGCAGAAGATCGCGTGTCTCCGCGCCGGCTTTCGGCGCAAAAAGCAGGCCCACCGCTACTCCGAGGCCCAGCCCCAAAAAGAAATAAGAAAATTTATTGTCGTCTTCCATTGCGTTCCCCCATTCAGTTCCTTGGTTACTCTCACTTCTACAATAGCAGCCTCCTAATCTGGTAGTGTTCCATTGAGTGGCCAATCGCAAAACCAAGCTGCTGGATGAGGAAGGTCTGCGGAATTATGCCCTCCGGCTGCTGGGTGGGCGCGCCTATTCCATGGGCGAACTGCGAGAGAAAATGCGGCAGCGTGCCGAGCGCGCGGAGAGTGTCGACGGCGTAATCGCGAAGCTCAAAGAGGCCGGATACCTGGATGACCGGAAGTTCGCCGAGAATTATGCGGCCGCCCGTTTGGAAAATCAGGGATTCGGCAAGATGCGCGTGCTGCGCGACCTTCGCCAGCGCCGCGTAGCTCCTCAACTGGCCGAAAAAGTGACCGAGCAAACCTTCCAGTCCACCGACGAAATCGAATTGATCGAAGCTTTCCTCAAGCGCAAGTTCCGAGGCAAGCAGCTTGGCCCATTTCTGAAGGACCCGAAGAACCTCGCGGCCGCGTTCCGCCGTTTGCGCTACGCCGGATTCTCCTCAGGAGCATCCATTCGCGTGCTGAAACGCTATTCCAATCAGGCCGAAGAGTTAGACGGGTTAGAAACGGAGGAGCCGGAAAGCTAGTTTCTGGTTTCTTGTTTCTGGTTTCTGGTTGGCTCCCCTGTGCGAACTAGAAACCAGAAACCAGAAACGGATTCGCGCGCGGCCGTGGCGCCGGCTCGGGTTGGGCGGAAACTTACGCCTCGATCCTGGCGGGAGGCGCGCGTGTCGCGGTTTGTATCAGCTTCGACGTCGACGACGAATCTTACCTGTTGGCGCGCGGCGAGACGTCGCCCACTACGCTCTCGGCCGCTGATTTCGGCGCCGAAACCGGATTGCCGCGGATGCTCGAGTTGCTGGATCGTCATCGAATTTCACTGCATCCGGAGATGATCCCGGCCATTCTCAAGCCCGGCCGCCATGAGAACGGCGTGCATGGATGGATCCACGATTACCTGCCGGCTCTGAGCGGGGAGCCCGAAGAGGAGCGGCTGCTCGATCAGGCCATCGACTATCTGACCAAGGCCACAGGGAAGCGTCCAGTTGGATACCGGGCGCCGTCCTGGGCGTTCAGCGCGTACACTCTCGGCCTGCTGCGGAAGAAGGGTTTCCTGTACGACAGCAGCCTCTCGGCGATGGACGAACCGTACGAGTTGGTCTCGAACGGCCAGCCCACCGGATTGATCGAACTGGCCATCGATTGGACGCTGACGGAAACACCCTATCTGGGACGCGGCGGCAGAATGGCTTCCCCCGAGCTGCTTTGCTGATCCAGGTGATGCAGTGGCGCGCGGTGACCCGTCACGTGCGGCTGAGTTACATGCAGTCCAAGCCCGGCGTCTGGTTTGCAACCGGGGAGGAGATTGCGCGGTATCTGAAGGATGCACCGCGGGCGCGCGAATGATTCTCTAAGCCTGGGGTTCTAGCCTGCGGTTTGGAAACGTGCGATTTCGGCCACTTCGAAAGTCTGCGCCATCGTGACGCCTTTTTTCGTCGGCCGATAGAAGCTGCGGTGCGCATTAAGAGGACTCGCGTCGAGCAGCCCTTCTTCGACCAACTGCTCGAGCCGGGCGTTGGCGTCGCCATTGAATCCAGCGCGTGCTCCACCGGCGGCGCAGACGGTTTGGAGCAAGCTCATCGTTTCATTGTCCATGGTTTGTTCTTGAAACTAGTATCATACCAAGCGCAACAGTTGGCTTCCGTCACGTTTCGTTCATGCTTTTGTGATAAGGGATTCATGTGGTCGAACTATTCTCTTACAGGGCGATTAAGCCCAACGTCAAGAAAGGATTCCATGTCCGAAAACCACATCGATCATCATCACAAAGCTGCGGAGCACCATGAACACGCGGCCAAGCACCACCGCGCTGCCGCCGAACACCACCAGAACGGTGACCACGAAAAGGGTGCGCATCACGCTCACGCGGCCCACGGCCACGCGCTGCACGCAGAACACCATGCTTCAGAGGCCGCAAAGCACCACGCCAACGAGCACGGTGTCAGCGAGCACGTGAGCGCGGCGTAGCTAAGTTTTAGGCTGGACGCAAATTCCGGCGCCGTCAAATGAAAATGCCGAGCCGACGCTTACCGTCAGGTTGGACTGAACCACATTCGCGTAAGGCCCCGCGGTGGTTACATCTACGCATGGCGGTAAGCCGGCCGGAGCGGCTGGCACGGTGAAGTTGATCTGGTACAACCCCACAAATCCTGGCGTTGTGCCAGTGAATAAAGGCATGGGAAAGATGGTGGTGGGTGTGGGTGGTGGAATCTGGTTCGGACCGGGCCCCGTTGGCTTCGTCGCCAGCGCATTCGGGCGATAGTTGAAATCCACTCCGTACAAGGTGGTTGTTGGCGCTGAAGTATTCAAAGCTTGGCCCGTAGACTGGGGCTCGACGGTTTGGCCCAGGCCAACGGCGTAGGCAACCAGTTCCTCGCCACTTTGGGCGGGACTCGCCGCAGAAACCGGTTTGCCATCGCCATGCATTACCAGTTGCGAGCACGGCAATCCGCCGTTGAGCGGCTGTGGCGTTGTGCGGGATACCAACGTATCGCACGTGGTGAGAAAGTGTACCTGGTTCGCGAGTGGAGTTACGTCCACTAACGTACCTGTGGTCCCGTTCTGGGCAATCGCGAGATAAGCCGGGATTTGAGGCCGTCCGCACAATGGGCAGACCGTTTGGATCTCAAACGGAATTTGAATCGTTACGGCCACTTGCGTCGCGCAGGGGCTGGGCAGCGGAATGGAGCAGGTTGAAAACGGCAGAACCTCCAACACTGGAGCGGCCAGGTCCGTGCCTTGCCGGAAGACCGCAGAAATTCCCGCTAGCGTGGTGGGCAAGGAACCGGCCGGTGCGCGCGCGGGGCCGGGTAGGGGGCTGCCGAGACCATCCACGATGAGTGTGATCAACTGCCCCGGCGCAACAGGTAAAGGAAATACCGCGGAATAATTTGCACCCACAATGGCAGGCTGCGGAGTTTGCGCGAGCGCAGTTGCGAGAGCAAGGATGAGACCGCCAAGAATCCGCATAGCAAAAGATTCTCCTGGTTCAGATGGAAGGCCGCGGTACCTATAGTTTACTGCAAAGCCCGCCGGAACTTCGCGGCCACCAGCCGGATTTCTCCGTAAGTGACTTCGGGCGGCAGCGCGTCTTTAATAGTCTTCATGCGATCGGCGCCGAGCTTCTGGATAGCAGCTTCAATTTGTTCCCGCCTTTCGGCGGCAATCCACTTTGGATCGAACTCCAGGCGTCCGCGCTCCACCAGTTCCGCAACAAGATCCACCACGGTGGCGAGACGGCGCTCGCGAAGCTGAGCGATTTCCTCAAAATTTCGACCTTCCTTCAGCATTCGGATGGTTTCTTCGGCCGGTGAGACCTTGGGCGCCTCCTGCTTAGCAGCGCGCGCTCCCTTGCGATAAGCCTCCAGCGCCGCTAGGATCTCCGCTCCATGCGCTACCGCTTTTCGCTCGCCGATTCCGGAGACGTGCAGCAGCTCGGCGTGGGTTCGAGGCTGCTTGCGGCAGAGATCTTCGAGCGTGGCATCGTGCAGCACCATAAACGCGGGAATATTGTCGCGCACGGCAACGCCACGCCGCCACTCCTTGAGATACTCCACTAGCTCGGGATCCACGACAGCGCCGCTGGTTTGGGTTTGCTGCCGCCTGCCGCCTGCGACTTGCCTTCTGCGCTCCGGGCGTTCAACGGCCAGCGTCGCGGCGTCCGTCTGCTCGCCAAACCACGCTGGGACTTCGGCGCAGACATCGCACATCCCGCACCGCTCCCACTTCGGAGTCTCGCCGAAGTGCAGGCAGATTTGCCGATGGCGGCACGCGGCAGATTCGGCAAAACGGCGAATCACGTGGTAGCGCTGCCAGGCGCGTTCCTTCTCTGCGCGGTCCGTAACGGCCTCAATGAAGTGCGCCAACAGCCCGGCGTCTTTCTTCTGCCAAAGCAGCGCGCACTCGGAGGGCAAACCATCCCGGCCTGCGCGCCCGGCTTCCTGATAATACTGTTCCACCGATTTCGGCAGCGACAAATGGATCACGGCGCGGACCGCGGCCTTATTGATGCCTAGCCCGAACGCAATGGTGCCCACCAGCACGCGCACTTCATCCGACATCCAGCGTTCCTGGTTTCTCTGCCGGGCGCGGTTGTCCATCTTGGCGTGGTAGGGTACGGCCGCGATGCCTTTTTCCGCGAGGAAATCGACGGTCTCTTCCACGCGCGCGATGGTGGGCGCGTACACAATGACGTTGTCGCCGGCGTGGGAGTGCAACGCCCCCACCAACAGCCGCGCCTGAGTGCGGGAGTTTTCGCATTGCCGGACCAGGTATTGCAAATTCGGCCGATGAAAGCTGCAAATGTACTTCGCGGGATCGTGAAGTTGAAGCTGCGCCAAAATATCGTGGCGGACACGCTGCGTGGCGCTGGCGGTGAAAGCGGCGATGGGCTTCCCCGGGAAGTTTGCGCGCAGCGTGCTCAGTTGCCGGTATTCCGGCCGGAACTCGTGGCCCCATTCAGAAATGCAATGCGCTTCGTCGATGGCAAAAAATGCAATGGGTACGCGCGAGAGCCACGCCACGGTTTCCGGTTTCGCCAGACGCTCCGGCGACAAATACAGCAGCCGGTACGCTCCCTGCGCGGCTCTTGAGATCACGTTCGATTGCTCCTGCCATGGAACGGAGCTATTCAGAACAGCAGCGGCGATTCCCATCTCAGCAAGCTGCGCGGCTTGATCCTGCATGAGGGCGATGAGGGGCGAGATTACGATTGCGGTTCCGTTAGAGACCACCGCCGGCAATTGGTAGCAGAGGGATTTGCCTCCGCCGGTGGGCATGACGACGGCCGCATCTTTGCCGGCCAAGATGCTGTGAATGATGCGCTCCTGCATAGGCCGGAACTGGTCGTAGCCCCAGTAGCGGCGCAGGGGTTGGTGCAGGTCTATGGCAGGAGTCAAACCTCTATTCTGCATGCTTTTGTGTTGTATGATTTCGAACGCGCGAGTGGCCGCGATCATTCTCGTAGTTTGGACGATGGTGCAGGCATCGGAACTGCCCTGTGCTGAGAGTGTCGGCCGCATCGCAGCGCTCGAAGGGGCGTCTCAAAAAAAGGCGCTCCGGTCGCTTCTGTCAGGCGACTTCCTGCTTCAACACGAATCTCTCGGATGCCTCTTCTACTATGGGGATCGCCTGCGTGCGCCGTTGCGCGCCCTGCGGAGAGATCCGAAACTCGGCAGGTTGGCCACGGGACTCCTGTTTATTCTCGGCGAACCAGGTATCCTGCAGACGTTGATCACCCAGCCGCCCTCCCGAGATTCAACTGGCAACCGCTGGGCGTACGATGTCGTCTGTGCGATGTTGGAGCCGCGTTCACCGGAAGAGTGGGCGTTCCTCCGAAAAGCGGCACTCAACGGATTCAATGACCGTTGGGTTGATTACGGCGCGATTCAGACTTTGAAATTGATCGCTTCCCCTCGCAGCAGCCAGATTCTCGAAGAGGCCTGCGAGCGCAATCCCGAGCGAGCGCAGGTAGTCGCAACCGCACTCGATTACATACGGTCCAATCCTCCACCGCTATCCGACGGGAACCTGGAGACACTGGCAGGGAGGACGGCCGAAGCGGTCCGAATCGGTAGGTGGGAGGGAAATCGGCCGCCTCAATATAACCAATCGCACGACAAGGCGCTGGTCGACTTCATCTTCGTAACCGGAAGCGACGAATTGGTGTACACGGCCACGTTCTATTGGGTCGCTGGTGTCTGGAGGCTGCGCGGAGTCCGAGAAACTATGCAAGCGATGCTTCCGCCTTCCATCCACCTGCCGCCGCGCCCATCGCTGTCACTGCCCCCGCCGCCCGAACTTCCTTTCGACCCGCCTACGGTTCCACCTCTGTTCCCGCTCCTTCAGCCAAAGATGCCGAATGTTGGACTGCCTCTACTTCACCAGCGCGGCTAGCCGTTTCGGCGCCACTAACCTGTAACTGCCGTTGACCAACTCAGTCACTTCCTCCCAGTCGATCTCGCCGATGTCCAGTCGAAATCCCACCCAACCTTTCGATCCGACATAAGCGGGGATATAGAATCGATTGGGCTGGGCAACGGCCAGTATTGTGTTATCACCGGTCAAAACTTTGCAGGTCATGCCAACGATTCCGTCGCCGTGATGATCGTTGAGGAAGTAGGCGAAGGTTCTCTTCCGCACATAGAAACCCACATGTTGGCCGCAGCGATCGGACGTGGCTTCGGGAAGCGCCAGGCAGATCTTGGTGAATCGGACCAGTCGCGGATCTTCTGTGGAACGTTTCGCCATGCGGGTTAGTTGCTGTGCGGCGGCAATATTACCGGCTTCCCGTCATCCATCAGCACCCGATCCGGAAAGAATTTCTCATGCCGGATGCGCCTCAATCCTAGCGCTGTTCGCACCCAGGTGTCACGGACGAGAGATCCCACCATCTGATGCTCGGTTTGGCGATACACCCAATAGACTGCCAGGACGTTCCAGCCGGTCTCTTTGATGTACAAGAAGTCGAGAGTAGGCGTGGGACGCTTTTCGGGCGGGATCGCTAGAAGTGGTTCCAGCCCAGCCAGCGCGTCGGCGCGGGTCTGTGTCTCGCCGGCGGGAGATATACCAACCCATTCCGGCACATCGATACCATTGACGACGGTCTGAATGTCATCCTTCGTTTTTGCATTCTTCATCGCGTTGAGCGTGGAAGCGTACATGTCCTTGATGGTTTGTGTGATGTTCTCGTCCGCGCCGAAAGCGTCCGGAACCAAGAGCACAGCTGCGGCTAGCAATCGGGATTTCATAATGGTTCATATTACTCCATGCGCTACACTGAAAATTCCATGCTTTGGAGCAAACTTTTTATCCCCACCTTGCGCGAAAACCCGGCCGAAGCCGAGGTGGTGAGCCACCAGTTGCTGCTGCGCGGCGGTTACATCCGGCAACTGGCCGCCGGCATTTATAGCTACCTGTTTCTCGCGCAGCGGTCCTTACTCAAGATCACGCGAATTGTGCGCGAGGAAATGAACGCGATCGGCGGCCAGGAAATGCTGCTGCCGGCTCTCAATCCCGCGGAACTTTGGCAGGAATCCGGACGCTGGGACATCATGGGCGACAATCTGTTTCGCCTGAAAGATCGCTTTGGACGCGATCTGTGCCTCGGCATGACGCACGAAGAGGTGATGACGTCGATCGCGCGCGGCGAACTGCGCAGCTACAAACAGCTTCCTCAGATCTGGTATCAGATCCAGACCAAGTTTCGCGACGAGCCGCGCCCGAAATCTGGTTTGCTGCGCGTACGCCAGTTCATCATGAAGGATTCGTACACTTTCGACATCGATGCCGCTGGCCTGGATGCCTCCTACGACAAGCACTACGGCGCGTATTGCAAGATTTTCGACCGCTGCGGTTTGAAGTACATGGTTGTGGAGGCGCACTCAGGCGCGATGGGAGGCTCACAATCGCACGAGTTCATGGTGGCTTCTGACGCCGGTGAGGATTACGTGGTGAGCTGTCCTGGATGTGGTTATGCGGCGAATCTTGAGAAAGCCGCGGCGCGTCCTACGGCGCCCGTCGCGGCCGATCCAGAAGGTGATTTTGCGCCCGAGGAGTTCCATACGCCCGGCCAAAAAACAATCGATCAGCTTTCCGCGTTTACAAAACTGCCCGAGTCCTCGCAGATGAAAAGCCTGGTGATGATCGCGGACGGCAATCCCGTCCTGGCGCTGTTACGCGGCGACCATTCGCTCAGCGAAACGAAATTCAGTTCCGTTGTAAAGGCTACGGAATTCCGTCCGGCGAATCCGGAGGAAATCCGCCAGCTGTTCGGCGCCGAAGCGGGATCACTCGGTCCGGTTGGCGTCAAAAACATGCGAGTGATCGTTGACGAGGCACTGAAAGGCCGGCGCAACATGATCGCCGGATCGAACAAAGACGATTATCATTTGCGGCATGTCACTCCGGGCGAAGATTTCCAGGCTGAATATTTCGATCTACGCCAAGTGGCCGCGGGCGACCTGTGCATGACATGCGGCGGGACGATCGCGTTGATCAAGTGCGTCGAAATCGGCCACATCTTCAAACTCGGATATCGCTATTCAGAATCCATGGGCCTGCGCGTACTCAATGAAGCCGGCGAAGAGATCAAGGTGATCATGGGTTCCTACGGCATCGGCATCGAACGTATTTTGAGCGTCGCGATTGAGCTGTATCACGACAAGGACGGCATGGCGCTGCCGCCTTCGATCGCACCCTTTGATGTGGTGGTAACACCGGTGAATTATGCGGACGCCGCGCTGCGTTCCGCCGCGCAGGAAATCTACGAAAGCTGCCGCAAGATGGATCTGGATGTGCTGCTGGACGACCGTGACGAGCGCCCGGGGGTCAAGTTCAAGGATGCCGACTTGATCGGCATCCCCTACCGCATCACCGTCGGCAAGAAGCTGGCGCAAGGCCAGGTGGAGATTATCGATCGCAAAACCAAGGCGACGGAGGACGTCGACAAGGACTACGCCGCGGCTTTTGTGGCGTCGAAAATCCGCGAATGAGCGTGGATTGGGAAGCGGTACGGGGCGAATTTCCGGCGCTCCGGAATTGGACCTATCTCAACACGGCCACCTTCGGCCAGTTACCGCGCCGCGCCACAGAAGCAGTTGCCAAGCATTTCGTGCGCCGCGACGAAATGGCCTGCTGGGATTTCCTGAGCTGGTATGACGACATGGAACGAGTGCGCCAGAAGGCCGCCCGCCTGGTCCATTGCCAATCGGACGACATCGCCTTCATTGCGAATGCATCCACCGCGCTCGGGATTCTGCTTGCCGGCCTGGATTGGCGCGCGGGCGATCGCATTCTGACGCTGGAACATGAATTTCCCAACAATCTTTATGCACCGGGCTTGCTGGAGCGCGCGGGCGTGGAAATGCTGGAGTGCCCTTGGGAGCGCTTCTACGATTCAGTGGACGCGCGCACGCGGCTGGTTTGCATGAGCTCGGTGAATTACAACACCGGCTTCACGCCGCCGCTGGCCGAGATCGCTGAATTTCTACACGATCGCGGCGTTCTGCTCTACATTGATGGAACGCAAAGCGTGGGTGCGCTGCAGTTTGACGTGAGCCGCATCCAGCCCGATATGCTGGCGGTCCACGCGTATAAGTGGCTGATCTCGCCGAATGGCGCTGGTTTCATGTACGTGCGTCCAGAGCTGCGCGAGCGGCTTCGCCCGAATGTGCTCGGTTGGCGCAGCCATCGGGATTGGCGCAATGTAGACAATTTGCATCACGGAGTTCCTGAGCTCTCCGACAGTGCAGAGAAATATGAAGGCGGCTCGGTTACTTTCGCAGTGATTTATGCGATGGAAGCTGCCATCGACTTGATCCTGGAGATCGGGCCGGATGTGATTGAGGAGCGCGTGCTCAGCCTGGCTGAGAAAACCCGCGAGATTGTGCGCCGCGAGGGAGCGCGGGTGGATTTGTGCGGCTCACCAATCGTGGCCGCCCGATTTGAGAATCGCGATGTTTCGGCGTTGGCGAAAGCGTTGAAAGAGCAGCGGGTGCTGGTGGCGGCGCGGCGCGGTCATCTGCGGGTGTCGCCGCATTTTTATAACAACGAGCAGGATCTGGAGACGTTCGCGGCCGCGCTCGTCAAGCTCACAGCGTAAGAGCTAAACAGACCGTCATAAGTAATTGCGCATAGACTCCGGAACGTGGTCTCCTGGAGTCATGAGACCACTCATGATATCCGATGCCACTTCTGTGTTGAGTTTGCAACAAGAAATTCAGCG
>JBEKJJ010000103.1:0-36955 GCA_050011295.1 Bryobacteraceae bacterium | reverse complement strand
GTCGTGGCTGGAATGGTGGAGCAAGAAATCCTAACGAGCAGGTGAAGAAGAATCGGTTGAAGGAGCGGCTGAGGAGATGATCTAAGGGTCTTCCTTTCTTTAGCCGTGGCTGACTTCAGACAATGCGCCTGACCCCGTCCGACGCTAGAGTAGTCGAACGAGTTGGGCGGGAGCGCTATGGGACTACATGCGGTAGACTGACAACCACGGACATTGCATGGCGACCGAACCTCCCTTGCTACCAGTTCCTCCTCCGGTTGTCCCCGATACCCTGCGTCTCGAAATTTTGAAGACGTTGCAGACCGCGAGCTTCAACCGGTGGGAGAAGCGCAGAAACTACGAATGGCTTCTCAGTTACGCGATCTGGTTCGGCCTTGCAGGGTTCATCGCCTTCGTCGCCCTAGGCAAGGACACTCAATTCAAACCCCCGGAAAGTTGGGGCCTTACAGTGGCGGTTTTCGCCTGCATCTTGGTAATCCACGCGGGATACTTGTTTTTCATGACCGACGGTACAATACGCGACCTTCACGCCCAAAGGCTAATCGAGACGGCGATGTGCGACATGACCCATGACATTCAACTGTGCAATGACTTTAAACTCACACAGCACTTTGGGAGCAAGGAAAGGAGCGAGGTGTTGAAGTGGTGGATTGATAGACATGGGCTGGTTGCGCAGGTACTCATCACGTCCATCCTGTGCGTTTTCGCCAGCTGGACCGCTGTTATGAGGCCCAAACCGGCCATAGAACCGTCGAACATAGGAACATATTGTCAAAGCTGCACTCAATATTTAGCACCAACGCAGTCTCAGGCCGTCCGGCCAGAGCCTACAAGGTCCAGCGTGAAACCGGGCCATCGTTGACCCGCCTGCCTGTTGAAATCAGAGTTCAAACGGTGCGGCCTGATGGACTCTCAGCCCGGCCCGGCAGCGCGGTTGACTGTGACGGTGAAGTCCCCGGCGACGCGGCATGAGCTGACGATGGCGATGCTGGTATGGTGGCTTGGCGTTGCCGAATTCTCAAAGGCCGGCGCGTCGTGTGGCGACAGGCGGGCAGCTATAGGCAGAGTTTGGATTAACGCCGAAGTTCCCGTAGAGCGTCGAGCGAATCGCGACCGAGCTAGTGTGATGGGGCGCTACTATCGGGTTGGTTCAGAAATTCGCGTATTGCGAGATTGACCAACTCTGGGCGCTTGCTAAACGTTCCGTGGTTGCTCGCGGGCACAATGATGAGTTGCCCATTCGGCAGATCTCGGAATATTTCGGCATTTTCTTCGACGGAGGTGAAGTCGTGGTCGCCAGCCATGACAAGCACCGGTATTGATATCTTCTTGAGGTCGGCGGGTTCGATCCCCACCGGCTGAAGCCACATGTCATAGCTCTTCGCCAATAACGTCATCCAGTGCTCGGGACCATCAGGACTGACCCTCGAGTAATCAGACAAAAACCAGGGCGGCAGCCTATTGGCTAGCTCGCGAAGATGTCCGGCCAATTGTTGAGGTGACCATTGAGCGCGCTGTTTTTCATCCGGAGAGAGATTAACCCGGATATTCGCGCCCGAAATAACCAAACGATGAACCATCTGCGGGTGATCTCGCGCGAGGATCAGGGCAAGATTGGCACCGTCACTGTGTCCCACGACGTCAACGGGACCGAGGCCGAGCTGCTCGACGATGGCCGCAGTGTCATCCGCCATCATCTGGTAGGAGAGAGACCATGGCCCATCAGGACTATGCCCATACCCCCGCTGATCGATGCCGACGACGGTGCGATAGGTGGCAAAATAGTCCCGTTGCTTCGCGAAGCTGTTGTCAAAGAAGGCCATCCCCCCATGTAAAAATACAATTGCCGGTCCATGGCCGTAGATCTGCGTGTAAAGCTTGGCGCCCCTTACTTCAACGTAACGGTGAGTGCCACTGAGGTCATCCGCATACGCAGCGCCGGTGGCGAGCGCGACGATAGCGGTGAGAATGGCAGCCAAGTATCGACCTCGATTTGATTCGGTAATCATCGTTAAGGACCTTCTGAAGGCGGCGAAGAAAAAATAGAAAGCCAGATTGAGGGATTCGCTCCTACTTCTTTCCTTCCTTCTTCCGCTTGGCCGCCCAATACGCCTTCATGCGCTGAGATTGCGCTTTGCGCGCGGCGGCGGACAGGCCCTTCCGTTTCTTGGCCGGGAGAGCAGGCGGCGGGGCGGCGGCAGTAGAGAGGTTCTTCGGAGGGCGGCCACGCCTCTTGATGGGGCCTTGGAGAGCTTCAATGGCCTGGTTGAGTTTGTCGCGCTCCGCGATGAGCAGCGCGATGATGTGTTCGGTCGGCATAAGGGGTGATCGTAGCACGAATGCTCTCGCGACCGAAGCGGGATCACTGCCCCGGCGGAAACTAATTCGCGACGTCAGCCTTGACCAGCGGCTAGCGGGCGCGCCCAGGCAAACCTTCGTCTCCTCGTGGCTCTTTCACCTCACATGTGACGGGCACGCACGGTTCCCCCGCAAAAACCCCTTCGTGCACGTGAATATTGCAAACGGTCGCCGATTTGCTACTGTCGAAGCGCCCATGCGTCTATTGATGATTGCTCTATTGCCCCTGCTCACTTCGGTGCCTCTCGTGGCACAAGACACCGAGGCTCAAAAGAAATTCGCCGGTACGTGGGAGGCGAAGTGGAAGGACAAGGTGATCTGCACCCTCAGACTCAAGGCCGGTGAGCACATCTCCGGAGAGATGGAGGCCTGCAACATTAACGCCGATGCGAACGGGGACCTTCAAGAGCCGGAGTCCACCGATCATTCAGACTCTCCGTCACCCATCCTCAACGCAAAACTGCGAGGCGATACACTGACGTTTGAGATCAAAGACGACGATGATGTTTTGAAATTCGAAATGAAGTTGCTTGGCGATGGACAGGCAGCGGTGAAAATCCTGGATGCTCCGGTCCCAATCAAGCCGATTCACTTCGATCGAAAGTAGGCGGTCAGCCGTCCCGGACAAGAATGCGCTGGATGGCCTTCAACGCACTTCTTGGACGCTAAGAAGGACGGGAAGAATTTTCGGCGCTAAGGGTTGGCTATTACTTCTGGCTTATCGTTAGTTGCAGCGCCCGATCCAGTGCGGACGGAATCCCTCGCCCTCTCAACCCGTGCACTTGCGCTTTGGGCGCCCGGCCTGGCGACGAGGCTGACCGTGATGGTCGTGGCTAGCCGGGGGCGCGAGGAGTCCGGGTGCGCGGGTGATAAAAAACCCATTGCGGGGGCTACGATGACCGCTCTAACGGCCTCCCCTGCAGTAAACGTTTAATCCCGACTGGGTTGGTCCGGTGGCGGCGCTGTGTCCGTCGCTTTGCTGCCCTTGTACTTCGCCTCTTCGGAAGACGCAGCCTGTGAATCGCCGCTATTCAGGGTAGTCCCTTCACGCGCTTCATCAAATATTGTTTTGACGTCCCACCAGAATTTCTTAGTGAGGAGTTCCTTCATTAGACTCATTGATGATGCTATACCGTGTGCCCGCGTGGTTCACAGCGAGACGTTCCTCAGGCGCGACGCTTCTTGCCACGCTCCTGATTAGCCTCGGCTCCAACCCGTTCGGTCGGCTTTCGCTTTAGGCGGTCCGCAAGCTCTTTGTACCGCAGGTCCTCGCTCTTCGTGGCGACCGTGTATGCGTAGTAATGCTCCAGCGCCTTTGATCATGAGTTCGAGATCGTCATCCGGCATCTCATAATTCATAAAGCCTCCATCGTAACGATTGCATCGCAACATGCACAGCCTGCTTCAGTGGCAACAGGAGCCGTTCTAAGAACCAGTGGCGATCTACTCCTTCTTCTTTAGGGCACCTTCGTTCTCGCGGATGAAGTTGCGGATCTCGTCGGCCATCCCCAAGAGCTTTTCCCACTGTTCTCGATAAAGCGTGACAGGAAAGCGGCCAAGTCCGTATACTGACAGACCACCCTTCTCGCTAACTTTTAGCGACATTCGCCCTCTAGCGGGTTTCTTCAGCGCTTCGTTCTCGGCCCGAAGGCGCTCAATTTCCGCTTTCAAATCTTCGTCTGATGCCATCTGATTACTGATAGCACAACATGAAGGTGGCGCACCCGCAGAGGAACGCGTGGGAACGATTCTGGAATGCTGCTGGCGTATTCCAGCGTGGTCGGCATCGGACTACTTAGCCGTTTGGATGATGGAGGCGGTGAACCATGAGAGACGACGAAATCAAAATGAGTGAGGGAGCCTTGTTCAACATCCAAACGAAGGCCGTCCGGGGAGCACCGCCGATTTTGCACGTATCGGGCGCCGATTGCATCGAACCCAATCGAAACCGATCTGATATGATCCTGAGCGACCGTGAACAAACGAACTTTTCTCAACCTGCTTTCGGCTGCCATCGGGAGCCCCTTCATCGCGACGCTCTCCACCTGGGCGGCGAAGCCGAAGCTCACCAACTGGGCGGGGAACCTCTCCTACGGTACGGACCACCTCCACGAGGCCGCATCAGTCGAGCAGATCCGCTCTCTTCTGAGGACCGAGGACAAAGTGAAGGTGCTTGGCACGCGCCATTGTTTCAACTCGATTGCCGACAGCCGTCACAACCTGCTTTCCCTGAAGCCGATGCACGAAGTGGTTGCGCTCGACGCAAGCGCTAGAACGGTGACTGTCGATGCGGGCATCACATACGGCCAGCTCTGCCCGTACCTCGATAGCAAGGGGTTTGCGCTGCACAACCTGGCTTCGCTGCCCCACATTTCGATCGCCGGCGCCTGTAGTACCGCTACGCATGGCTCGGGCGAGAGGAATGGGAACCTCGCTACCGCAGGCTCCGCCCTCGAAGTCGTCACTGCGGACGGCGACATATTGAAACTTTCTCGCAAGGTCGATGGCGAAGTCTTCCGGGGAGCCGTGGTCGGGCTCGGCGCTCTCGGCGTGATCACACGCATCACGCTTGATGTTCAGCCTACCTATGCCATGCGGCAGTACGTGTATGAGGACTTGCCACTCGACCAAATGAAGGAGCACTTCGACGACATTCAATCGAGCGGCTACAGCGTCAGTCTGTTCACCGACTGGCAGAAACGGCGAATTAATGAGCTTTGGATCAAGAGTCGCGTCGGAGACGGGCAGGCCTTCGCGGCTCCCGCGGAGTTCTTCGGTGCGAAACTCGCAACCAGAAACGTTCACCCGATTATCGAACTTTCCGCAGAGAATTGCACTGAACAGATGGGAGTGCCCGGCCCCTGGTACGAGCGGCTACCCCACTTCCGATGGGGTTTCACTCCTAGCGCCGGGAAAGAACTCCAGTCGGAATATTTGCTGCCCCGTCGAAATGCTGTCGACGCGATTCTGGCAGTGGAGCGTTTGCGCGACCAGGTGACTCCGCACCTGCTGATCTCGGAAATCCGCACCATCGCGGCCGATGACCTCTGGATGAGCACCTGCTACCGGCAGCCCAGCGTAGCGATCCACTTCACCTGGAAGCAGGACTGGCCCGCGGTCCGGCGCCTGCTTCCCATCATTGAAAAGGAACTCTCGCCATTTCAGCCCCGCCCTCACTGGGGCAAGCTATTCACGCTGTCGCCAACCGCGCTCCGATCGAGGTATGAAAGGCTGGAGGATTTCATCCAACTAGCGACGAAGTACGATCCCAAAGGGAAGTTTCGCAATGACTTCTTGAACACCAACATCTTTGCGCGATGACTGTCAATCACGAAAGCGGTCGGACACCGCATCTTCGGCGGGTCGCGCTCACATCCGCAAAGCTTCACGTCGCGCTCTGAATCGGCCCGATCGGCACGCTACTGATCCACCGAGAGCGACGAACGGTGCCAGCGCGACACGACGATCGGCTCCACTAGCGGATTGGCAACACGTCCTTAAAGCATTGGAGCAGCTGGCCTCGCGAAAGCAAATCGAGGAAAAGGCCCCAAGAAGTGGACGACAATCCAACTCGCGCAATCCTTCGCTTCCGCTACCGCCGCCAAGCGGATCACTCGCCAGACGGCAGAGAAGGCATTGGCTCAGTTCCTGGAACGCGCAACCCATGTCAATCATGACGGCCGATCGCTCGCCAACGTCATAAGGCAGCTAAGGTAGCTTTTCTAGTGTTCCTTACAAAGTTCGGTTGTGGCGTAACTCGAGAAGTCGGGTCGGCGGAAGCTTGCCTGCCTCATGATTGCTATAATTCCGAGGGAACCGGATAAGGGTAGGCAAAACCGGGATTCGAGTGACGGGAAAGAAAACAAGGAGTCCGATTGGCCGGCCGCCGCTCCTGCGGCGCACGAACGCTCTGACGCTACTAAAGCTGCTGCGCGAGGCGGGTACATGCTCCCGTGCGGACCTGGTGCGCACCTCGGGCATGAGCGCGCCGACGGTAACGAATGTGATTGCCGACCTGCTGTCGGCGGAATTGGTTCAGCCCCTGGGTGAAGGTGCGTCGAACGGCGGAAGGCCGCCGGACCTGATCCGCTTTAAGGCAGAGCGCGGGTGTCTGGCGAGCGTGCGGATCACCGCGCAGTTCGTTTCGTTCCTGCTGACGGACTTGTGCGGAAAGGAGTTGGACACCTCCGAGGTGTGGCTGGCCGGCCGGAAGACGACGCCAGAGGCCATGTGTGCCCTGATCGCCGAAGAGATCCGCCGTATCCTGAAGGCCCGAGGGCTGAAGCGCGACCAGCTGCTGGCGCTGGTGGCGGGCGTACCGGCGATCACGAACGTGGACGAAGGCGTGGTGCTGGCGATCAGCACGCTGGAGAACTGGCGCGACGTTCCACTGCGATCGATGTTGAAGCGGAGCGTCGGATGCCAGGTGACGGTGGAGAACGACACGAACCTCGCGGCGCTGGGTGAACGAATGGAGGGCGCAGCGCAAGGCGAGACGTCGTTTGTCGAGATTGACATCGGCGCCAACGTCAGCGCGGGCATCGTGCTGGACGGAAGGCTGTATCACGGGGCGCAGTGGTCGGCGGGCGAGATCGGCTATTTGAGGCTGCCGCACATCTCGCGGCGCGACCCGGTTCTGCACGAATTCGGCGCGCTGGAGGCGGTGCTTTCCAGCACCGGAATCCAGCAGAGTTGGCGCGAGACAACGGCGCAGTTACGGACAACCATGCGCGGCACGGGGCGCGGCAGCGGGAGAGTGGATGTGACGGCGATTCTCGACATGGCGCAAAGGGGCGAAGCCGCGGCCAAGCAGGTAGTCAAGCAGCGCGCGGCCATCGTGGCGGACGTGATCGTGAACCTGTCGCTGATTTTGAACCCCGGGCTGGTCGTGCTGGGCGGCGAGGTGGGGCGGCATCCGGCGCTGATCGGCTTTGTCAGAAAAGAGCTGGAGCGCAGCGAATTCGCTGTGCCACGAATTGCCGCAGCCAGCCTGGGCGAAGCCGCAGTGCTACGCGGAGCGATTGCCATGGCCCTCGATGCCATTCCTTCGATCCTGCTCCCGCTTCCTTGAGCCGCACCCGCTCATCCCAACGCCGCAGCCGCGACGTCGATGGCCAGATGCACGGCTCCGGTGAGTTGGGCCTGATCCCCGAGCGCGCTGTGGACGATCAGCGGCAGGGCCCGATCGTCCCGCTGACGGAGGAGGCGGCGAACCTCTTCGCCGAGGACCGGATGGAGACCGACGCTGCCGCCGAGTACAAACATGGGGCAGTTCAACACCAACGCCAGATTGTAGATGCCGTAAGAGAGCAAGCGGGCGGTGTCGCGAAGCAGCTCGGAGGCTAGGGCGTCGCCGGCGCGGGCGTGGTCGAAAATCTCCGTGGCGGTGAGATCGCTAACAAGCGATGTACGCGCCGGGCTCCAGCGGCTGAGCCATTGCCGGCGGATGCCTTCGCCGCCGACCTGCGCTTCAAATGGGCCAGGATCGCCGTGGTCTACGGGCTCTTCCGAGACGCCCGGGACAAGCATGTATCCGATTTCGCCGGCCCGCCAGGCGTTGCCGCGGTGAATCTGGCGGTTGAGGACGATGCCGGCACCGATGCCGGTGCCGATGGCCAGAAAGACGAAGTCGTCCGTCGATTGGGCGAGGCCGGCCCGGCTTTCGCCGAATGCGGCGAGGTTGACGTCGTTGTCAATAGCGGCGGGAATGCCGAACGCGTCTTCGAGATGGGCCCGCAGGGGCACGTCCGTCCAGCCCAAGAGGTAGGACGTGGCGATGACGATGCCGTGCTCGGTGTCGGTGACGCCGGGTGCGCCGGCGCCGATGGCTCGAAGAGCTGCTGGCGCCACGGAGAGTTCAGAGAGGAGTGCGGAGGCGAGCTCGCGAATCCTGGTCACCACCTGGAGCGGGTCCCGCACGCCCGCAATGGAAGCGCGTTGGCATGCCAGGATCCGGCCAGAAGAATCAGCGAGGGCGACACGCAGATTCGTGCCTCCGATGTCGGCTCCGAGAACAAAGCCGTCTCCCGGCAGGGTCGGTTGGGAAGTGGTGCCGTACTGTACATCGCGTGGTCGTGGATCGATCATGAAACGTTATGCCTTGGTGACGGCCGGCGAAGAACTGATGCTTTCCAGTTCGCGGCCCTTGGTTTCGGGAACTATGTAGTGAACAAACAGGAGCGTGAGGACGCAAAAGGCGCCGTACACGGCGAAGGTCAGGCTGTTGCCGGCGGTCTCGATGAGCGAGAGGAAAGTGATAGAAACCAGGAAGTTCGCGAGGCCCGAGCCAAGCGTCGCTGCGGCAGCGCCACGGCTGCGCAGCCGCAGCGGGAAAACCTCCGCGACAAGAATCCAGGCGATGGGGCCCATGCTGCAGGCGAAGCAGACGATGTAAAGGGACAGGCAAACGGCGGCGACCAAGCCCAATGAAGCGCCGAGGGCGTCTTTAGCGTGGAAAGCGAACGAGAGTAGGAACAGCGATACGGTCATACCGCCGACGCCCCAATAAAGCAGCGGCTTGCGGCCGATGCGGTCTACCAGGACCAGAGCGACAACCGTGGCCAGCACGTTCATGACGGCAATTACGAACGTGGCGAAGATGGCGCTCTGGCTGGAAGCGACACCGGCGAGGGCGAAGATGCGGGGGCCATAGTAAATGATCGTGTTGATCCCGGTGACTTGCTGAAGGACGGTAAACCCGACGGCGACGACCAGGCCGCGTCGGGCGGCCGGGGCAAGCAACGCGCTCCAGCGACGCTCCACCACGGTTCTGAGGCCCGCGCGCAGATCTTCCAGGATGGCACGAGCGCCGCTCGAGCCGGCATAGGACTCAAGGATGGCTACCGCCTCGGAATCGTGACCGTGCGCGAGGAGCCAGCGAGGGCTCTCTGGGACTCCGAAAACAAGCAATAAGAAGAGCAGGGCGGGGATGGCGCCCAGTCCGAACATGAGGCGCCAGTTTTCGGCGGGGGCCAACCAGTAGCCGGCGAGGTCCGCCAGAGCGATGCCGCAGGTCAGGGTGAACTGGTAGAGGCCGACCAGCATTCCCCGGGATTGCGGTGGCGCGAGCTCGGAGACATAGACGGGGGCGGTCACGGAGTTGAACCCGACGGCGACGCCGAGCAAAGTGCGGGCGACAAGGATCGTGGCTACATTCGGGGCCAACATGGCAAGCGTCGAGCCGGCGACGAAGAGAACGCCGCCAGCCATCAGCGTGGGGCGGCGACCCAGCCCATCTGCCAAGGCGCCGCCGGTCAGGGCGCCGGCCATGGCGCCGACGAGCACGGTGCTCACCACCCACGATTGGGCCTCGGTGGAGAGATGGAACGACGTGCGGAGGAAGACCATGGCGGCCGCGATGATACCCATGTCGTAGCCATAGAGAAGGCCGCCGAGGCCGGCGATGAGAGAGATTTTTGAGACGAAGGATCGATTCATACGTGTCCGTCCCGGCGCTGTTCCCTGGTTCAAGCTTGGCCTCCGTTGTCGCTGCGCGACATAAATGTGGAACCTTTCGAGGGTGTAGCGGAGCCGCGACCGGCAGGGAGCGATACCATGAGTGCCGCTAGTTCTCGAGTTCTGGATAGCGCTTCTAAGGAACTTCGCGCAAAACGGAGCGCGGCGCGGGTCAGTTCCTGGTCCGTTTGGCGGTGCGCGCCGCACCCTTTGCGCTTCCTGCCGGTCGCGGTTCGGTTTTTCGTACGTTCCTACATGCTTTCCATTTTCATGTCGCGCACCCCTCTAGCGCCTTCGGTTACAATTTAAGCACTTTGTAAAGCTTGTTTACAAGGAGCCAAACGGCGTGTGCCGCGCGGAGACGGAAACGGGGGAATACGACGCAAATGCAGAACAACCAGACCCCGCGATGGATTGGCGGAGTGGAGCCGACGCCGGAGTTGCTGCGTGCCACTGGGATCCAAATCCTGGAATTGGAGTGCCGGGAGCAGCCGGAGCGGCTGCGGGGGCTGTTGCGAACCTACGCCACGGACCCGGAAATCCGCCTGCAACTGGCGGAGATCAGGCAGTTGTGTGTCGCACCCGGACCGGTGCTATTTCTGGGCATGGGCGCTTCGCTATGCTCGTCCTACGGAGGCTCGGTGCCGCTCGACGCCGGGGGGCGGCTGGCATTCTCAGTGGATGCCGGTGAGTGGCTGAACTACGGGACGCGTACTTGGGATCAGGCCGCGTTGTCGGTGCTGTTGACGACTTCCGGGGAGAGCGCGGAACTGGTGGAACTCTTGAAGGTGGCCGAGGACCGGCCGCTGGTGTTGATCTCGAACAACGCGGCGAGCCCATGCTGGCGAATGGCTCGGCGGCGGCTGCCGATTCTGGCGGGGCCGGAGTACGGCAACGCGACCAAGACGTACACGAACGCGACAGCGGTGGCCAGCATCGTGGCTGCCGAGATTCTGGGCCAGGACTGGCGGCGGGACGCCGAAGCGGCCGCGGACTCCTTCTCGTCATCGCTTGAGCACATCTTTGCGCGGCGGAGTGAGTTGGAGTCCTTTTCCCGCGGAGCGGCCAACATCGAGATCATCGGCCGCGGTGCCGCCTACGGGGGCGCTATGATGAGCGCTTTGTGCATTCGCGAGATGAGCGGGCACCGGGCGGCGGCGCACACCGGGGCGGCCTTCCGGCACGGTCCGAACCTGGATGTGGACGCAACCCACCTGGCAATCATCCTGGCCTTGGGACGGCGCGCCGATCTGGGCGTGAAATTGGCGGCGGAGTGCGCGCTGAAGGGCGGTAGAGTGGTCCTGGTTTCCGATAAGGAGCGCGAAGCGGCGGCCTCCATCCTTCCAGTGCGGCTGGACCCGGTGGCCGAGCATTGGGAGGGCCTCACATCCATCATTACAGCGCAGGCGTTAACGCTCGCGATGATCGAGCGGAACGGCTGCCGGCTGCCGCCGCGGTTTCAGTACGGCGTCATGGAGCAATAGACAACAGGCGCGTTCTCCCACTCACCTGCGGCCAGCGGCCCAAAGCAGGGCGTCTTCGAAGAAAGTGTTCTGGACGGGCTCGGTGAAGATCTTGTCACCGTGGCCCATGTTGAGGTAGAGCATCCGGTATCGCGTGTTTGTCCAGACAACAGGCACGTCGCCGGAGACGATGGTTTCCTTCAAGCCGACCGGATAGTTCGACGGGGATAGCGTGAGAAGGACACGCACGCCGGGCGTGCTCCGCGGGTTCGGCCACCAACTGTACCATTCGTTGTCGGGCGAAACGAAACGCGGCGGAAGGTGGCGTGTGAGCGGGTCGGTGCGGTCGTCGACTTCAACGGTGGCAGGAAGGGGCGGCCAACTGTTGCCTTGGAAGATCGCGCCGCCGAGGAATCGGACAAACCACGGCCAGCCGGTGCCCGCGTCGTTGTACCCGGCGGCGTGGAAGCCTATCCAGCCTCCGCCGCTTTCCATGTAATTCTCGAAGGCCGTGCGTTGCGCGGGCACATGCGGTGACTCGTTCAAAAAAAGCACCACGTCGACGCCCTTCAGACGCTGCGGAGTAAGATCGTCCCAATTGGTGGTAGCCTCCAACGAGAAGTGGCGCCGGGCGGCAGCGTCCGCATAGAAGCGAACGGCCTGCTCGGCGAACTCGACGTGATCTGGTTCCGCGTGTGTCGAGTAAAAGGCAAGTACCCGGAACGGGCGCGCGGTGTCAGCAGCCGAAGCCAGGACAGCGGAGAGGGCGAGAAAGACTAAGGAGCACGAAAGGTGCCGCATCAGTTCTTCCCCGCCGCCCAGAGGATGGAGTTGTGGAAAATGGTGACAAAGGCCGGGTTTTGGAAGAGCTCGGCGTGGTGCCCCATGAAGATGTAGACGTTGCGGGCTTTGACGTGTTCATTGGTCCAGACCACGGGATGGTCGCCCATCTTCTTGGTGGTGGCCGGCGTGTAGGAGCTCTCATCGACAGAAGCGAGAACGCGCACGTTGCGGCGCGGAGAGTGATCATACGTGTACCACTCCTCGTTTTCGATGGTGAACGTGGAGCCCATGCCCTGCATGACAGGGTGCGAAGCGGACTCCACGTGTACCGTGCCGGAAACGAAGGTGGCGATGTAGTCCTTGAAGCGGATACCGCCCATGAAGTCCGAGAACCACTGCCACATCGGATAACCGTCGAACTCACCGAGCAGCGTAGCGTGGTGGAAGCCGATCCAGCCGATGCTGCCTTGTTCGATGCTCGCGCGGAAGGCGCGTTCCGCGACGGGCGTCCAGGCGTAGGGCGGGTAGTTCAATTGAAGGAAGAGACTGTAGCGAGCGAGGAGGGCTCCATCGATTGTGTCGGTGTTCTCGATGTAGTCCACCGAAAAGTCAGACTTGCCTTCTCGATCGAGCCAGGCTTTGGCGGCATCGACAAAGGGCCGGTGCAGTCCGCCGCGCTCGGCGATGGCGAGAACACGGAAGGGCGCTTGCTTGGTCTGAGCAAGGGTGGAGCAAGCGCAGACGCCCAGAATCGTAAGAAGTGAATGACAACGCGTCGCGGCCAGGCAGCGGCGGGCAGGTTGGTTTCGATCGGACATCGGTTCTAACCTCGAAGTTACCTCGGAGCCTGTTGCATCCGGCGGCCCAAAGGGGGATGCTTAGTAAACAACGTGAATTATCTCATAGAAATGATCTGCGGGAGCCGCACGGCGGGCGGAATCCTGGCCTTCGCCGTGGCGGGCCTGGCGGTGACAGCGGCAGCCCAGCCCGCGGCCGGGAAACCCGAGGGCGGGATTGTCAATACAAGCGCGATCGTTTTCAATCCGGTGGTGAAGAAGGTCTATGTGATCGACCAACCCCGCTCCGAAGTGGTGGTCCTGGACACAAAGACCGGAGCCGTCCGACGCGTGGGCGTGGGCGCAGTCCCGGTGTCGATGGCGGTCAACGAGAGGTCCGGCCGGGTTTACGTGGCCAACTCGAGCGCCGGAACTGTAACCGTGATCGATCCCTTGACGGACATAGTAGCGGCCACCGTTCCCGTAGAACGGAGGCCCTACTCGATCGCCGTCAATTCCGCGACGGGTCAAGTCTACGTCACCAACACGTTTTCCGACAAGACGAGCATCCTCGACGGTGCCACCAATACCTCGAAGCCATTGAGGACAGGGGCAGTGGATCTGATTGCCGTGGATTCGGCCGCCAATACGATCTATCTGCTGAGCTACGAGAGTGGGGCCGTGACGGTGCTGGCTGGAGCACGGCTGACGATGAACCGTCGCGAGGGCGGCAAACACGCCTGGGGCATGGCGGTGGATGAGGCGTCCCACACACTTTACGTGGCACGGATGGGGACGGGCGACGTGAAGGCGCTGGGCCAAGACGCCGGAGAGGATACGGTGACAACGGCCGGCCGGACGACCAGTTCCGTCGCGGTCAATTCGAAGACGCACATGGTCTATGCGGGCAATTATGGTTTGGGCGACGTGACAGTGATCGACGGGCGGACGCGGCGCGCCGTGGCTACCGTGCGCGTAGGCGAGCACCCGCAGGCGTTAGCCGTGGACGAGGTGCGCAATCTGGTCTTTTCGGCCAACACGCTGGGGGATAGCGTGACGGTGATTGATGGGGCAACCAACCGGGCTCTGGCGACACTGCCGGCGGGACGAAGGCCGTATGCGCTGGCGGTGGAACCGGGTTCGTCCAAGCTGTATGTGGCCAACGCGGCGGGAGAGAAAGTGTTCACGGTCGTGGATACCTCGGGGATCCCGGGGACACGCCAGTAGCGAGCCACGGAACTGTCTCTGCATATCGTGCGGAGCTTCGATGGGATTACTCTCCAAAAACGCTAGGGTCAGGCGATCCACATGAGCGAGTAGTCGGCTTCCGTTGATCAGAACCCCCGCGCGCGGAATTGGAAATAGAACGCTCCCTTGGTGGCCGCTGACCTCTCTTCGAGCATCGCCGGCAAGGGGTACAAAGGGGACCAATCGTGAAAAATGCTCTACTGGCCTCCCCGGAATCCTGATTCTGGTTGGCTCGGGAACGGGGAATGATAATCGCAACTCCGAAATGTATCCGCTTACGAGAGGGGGCAAATCGGGATTCTAATCGATGTGCGATCTGGAAAAGATGCCCCCCGTGGGGTGACATTTTTGGATTTGGTCGCCAGGCGATTGAAGCCGCCGCGCCAGCGCCGCCACTTCGTCCTCCAATGGCACGGAGCCAACCAAGCCATTAAGATTCTATACGTTGGCAGAAGAATTGACTTGCCGTGTCCGCGTGGGGAGAAAGGCAAGTCGCCGCCGGCCATAGCACAGCGTGCACAAGGAAAGGTTTGAATGCTCATGCCGTCGAGAGGAATTGTGGCCAACAGCGCGTAGGACCCCACCAACGTCCAATCGTTCGTGTTTCCTGAATTTCGTGTCGCGTCGATTAACGATAGATTCAGAACGCGCGTACAACCGCCGCGCGCGTGCCCAACATGAACGAGCATGCGACAGCTCGTATATGATCATTCCATCTCTGTGGTGTTTCTTTGAATTGCCGGTCCATTCGAACGCTATCGAGCAGTTTTCCCAACGGACTAATTCGCTACTAGCGCTCGGTATCCTGACGCGACTAACTGCTAACAAACACTGGAGGCGGCGATCGGAACCTCGCCAGTTGTGGAACTTTGTCTCTCTCGGGCTGCCGATCTTCCAGAGCCGTTAACCAATTTAGAGTGACGGACCAGAGACGCAGAGAACTGGGAGTAATATGATGTGGAACGTGGGCGTACTTCGCTGCCCAACCTCAGACGGCGCGAAACGGAGAGACGGACCGAGACGGAAGTTCTTCGAAACAAGAGGGCTGCCGCGACGCATTGAGCAGTCAACAAACGGCAGTCAAACTAGTGGAGGGGAAGAGTTTTGGCTCCCCACACTGGACGCATTTCGAACTTTTGTGGCCCGCTGGCACTTCTGATCGAACGTGTCAACGCGTAATGTTTTCAGAATGATCGGTGCGGGCCGCCGACACCTGTCTTCGCCGGTGCCCAGATTGGACACGTTTTGAACTCGCCGCCTTGGATCCATTCCCCAATGAAGCGCTCCCAGCGTGTCACGTTTTCTGGTTACGCCTGCCACACTGCCAACGTTTCCGGAGCCAAGGGCTTCTGTCGGGAATGCACGAATCCCTGCGTTGCCGCTGCGGTTGGTCAGCGCGGTATGCTGGAAAAAGGGCAATATCGATGGCAATCGTTCCTGCAGGGTTGGTCAGCAGCGAGGAAATCTCAAACCGGGTCCATCAGCTGCAAATGCGGTACGCGGGCAATCCCCTCGTGAAGGGAATTGACTATCGTATCGGTTTTGACTGGAGCGATGACCCAGCCGTGTTCATCGACGTAATGCTTACCGACAAGGAGATCGCCGCTTCGGAATTGCAGCAATTGGCGGAAAACATTCGGATCGATCTCCTTCGCCTGGTTCGTACCGATGAGATCGGACTGCATTCCTACCTGAGCTTCGCGAGTTAAGTTGGCCCCGTGATTACAGATCTGCCTGAACAACTGATGGCCCAGGCTGAGTTTCTAGTTCGCGATTCCGATTCCAATGAAGCCAATGTGCGCAGGTCTGTCTCGTCCGCTTACTATGCTCTATTTCACCTCCTGGTCCGCGACGCGATCTTGAACTGGAAGCACGCTGACCATCGTTCCCGGTTGGCCCGTACATTCGACCACAAACGAATGAAAGATGCCTCAACTGCAATTCTCAAAGAGATCGGAAACGGCTGGAATCAAGAGACTGCCGATCCCGACCGGGAGCGTTTCAGGTTATGGACTGTCTCCCAGGCCTTTGTGGATCTGCAGCAGGCTCGACATAGGGCCGATTACGACATTGCAGAACCGTTCCAGCCACTCGACGCGGCGGTACATGTTGCGCAAGCCCGACTGGCCTTTCTGACTTGGGCCGAGGTCAAGGATGAACCACTCGCGCAACGCTACTTGTACTCCCTGTTGTTCAAGGACAGGTCCTGAGCGAGTTAGAGTGTTGAATTGGGGTCGCCCGTAAGGTGCAGAATTGAAACGTGGATTTCTTTGGCTCCCCAGTCTGGACACGTTTCGAACTTTCGCGGCTCAGTTGGCCCTCTGATCGAACCCGCAGGCGTCCTTTGTTTTGAGAGCGATTCGAGCGCACCGCCAACGCTTGTCCAGGGTGGGTGCCCAGTCCGGATACGTCTCGAACTCGCCGCGATCCCAACATAACCTCCGGACGGCGCGTGACCCGCTCGGAGCCTCCGAAACCGGACACGGGCTCAACCCGGGTAGCACACGGCGTCCCACAGCCTTGGGGAGGTTTATAATTCTGCTTGATGACCCGACTCCTCATTGTCATCGGGGCGACGCTGAGCTTTGGGCCGACGGCGACATTTGGGCAAACCGCGAGTCCTTGGCCGGAAGGCGACCGAATTTTTCACTCAGATTCGCGATGGTTGGGCTCGGATGGTGGATTCTCGATCGATCTCGGCAATGGCCGCGTTTTGTGGTCGTTCGGCGATACTCTCGTGGTGAGAAAAGCAGGAGACACGCGCAAGATGGCGGCTTTCGTGCACAACACTGTGGCGATCGAGACGGGCTACGATCCGTCCACATCGCAGATGAAATATTATTGGCGCCGCTGGGGATCGCACATGGAGATTTTTCCGTCCGACGGCAAGGTCTGGATGTGGCCGTCGCACGGAATTCGAATCGACAATCGATTGCTGGTGTTTTGCAGCAGAATTCAAAATGATCCGAAAAAAGAGTCTTTCGGATTTGAGGGCGTAGGATCACAAGCGTTTGTGATCGAGAATCCGGACGCGGAGCCGACGGAGTGGAAGATGAAACCGGTGATGAAGGACGACAGCAAAGTGATGGTCGGCTCGGCGGTAATTCAGCAGGGCAACTATATCTACGTCTATTGTGAAAGCGAAGGCGTGCCGCTTCACGATATTTTCCTGGCCCGGTGGAAGGCGGTTGATTTTGCGGCGGCCAAGTTCGATGGCATGGAGTGGTGGAATGGCGGGGGTTGGTCCGCAAGGGAGAATCGCAAACCGGTCATGCACGAAGTATCGAGCGAATTGAGTGTGCAGGCAAACCCGCGCGGAGGATTCGTCGAAGTGAACAGCCAGGGGTGGGGAGCATCGGACATCGTGATGCGGACGGCGCAGAAGTTGGAGGGTCCGTGGAGCGATGCGAAAAAGATTTACCACCCGCCGGAAGGCGATCATCCCCACGTGCTAACGTACGCGGGCAAAGCCCATCCCGAGTTGAAGGGCGCGGATTTGATCATTACTTACGGGATCAACGGATCGGACGAAGCGGACGTGAACGGACAAATGAGCCTGTATTTTCCGAGATTCGCTCGAATGAATTGGCCGAATCGATGAGGCGATCTACCACACCGAATTCTTAGGCCCAGCGCAACGATGAAATTCGCGGTGCGCTTTGAACTTTTGTCGACCCGCAGGTGGTTCTGTATCGTGCCCCAGGTGATCCTGCCGGGTTGAGTTCGAATCCAACCTGCAGTTTGATAATCTGGCTCCTCAGGTAGGATTCGAACCTACAACCCTTCGGTTAACAGCCGAATGCTCTACCATTGAGCTACTGAGGAGTGAGGCGGGAAACTTCTTCCTCATCATTACATCAAACTCGCCTGAATCCTGTCAAATCCTCAGGCGCTACTTGTGTCGCTTGCTAAACTGGTAGTCTCTTCATGGAATTGGACAAAACATACGACCCGCGGCTCTTCGAGCCTCATTGGGCCCAGTGGTGGGTGGAAAACCAAGTCTTCCGCGCCGATGCCAACGCGCCTGGACCGATTTTCTCCATCGTCGTCCCGCCGCCCAACGTCACTGGATCTATGCATATCGGGCACATGCTGGAACATTCGCTGATCGATACCGCGGTGCGCTGGCATCGCATGCGCGGCGATAACACGCTGTTCCTGCCTGGGGTGGACCACGCCGGCATCGCCACTCAGATGCTGGTGGAACGGAGTCTGGTCGCCGAGGGAACATCGCGCCAAAAGCTGGGACGCGAAGAGTTTGTCCGCCGCGTTTGGGAATGGAAGGAAAAATACGGCAGCCGCATCACCGAGCAAATGAAGCGCATCGGCGACAGTTGCGACTGGAGCCGCGAGCGTTTCACGCTGAGTCCTGAACTTTCCCGCGCCGTCACCGAAGCCTTCGTCCGGCTGTATGAAGGTGGATTGATCTATCGCGGCACGTACATGGTGAACTGGTGCCCGCGCTGCAACACCGCCCTGTCCGATCTCGAAGTGAAGCATGACGACGTCAACGGCAGCCTGTGGCATATACGCTATCCGCTGAAGGACGGCTCGCGTTACTTGGTGGTTGCCACCACGCGTCCTGAAACAATGTTGGGCGACACCGCAGTGGCTGTAAATCCGAAGGACCCGCGCTATAGCGATCTGGCCGGCAAGTCTGTGATTTTGCCGCTGATGAATCGCGAGATTCCCATAATCTTCGATGAATTGGCCGTTCCAGAATTTGGCACCGGCGTAGTGAAAGTTACTCCCGCGCACGATCCGAATGATCTCGAAGCCGGTAAGCGCCACAATCTTCCACATGTGCGAGTGATCGGTGAAGATGCGCTCATGACCGCCGAAGCTGGCCCCTACGCGGGTTTGGACCGTTTCGAGGCTCGCAAACGCGTGGTGGCCGACCTCGAAAAACTCGGCGCTCTGGAAAAGATTGATCCGCACGTGCTGCCTATCGGCAAGTGCGACCGCTGTGGAACTATAGTTGAGCCATTGGTCTCGACGCAATGGTTCGTGCGAGCGAAACCGATGGCCGCCAAGGCGATGGCCGCGGTGCGCGATGGCCGCATCCGCTTCGTTCCCGACAACTGGGAAAAGACCTTCTTCAACTGGATGGAGAACATTCGCGATTGGTGTATCTCGCGGCAGCTCTGGTGGGGTCACCGTATTCCTGCCTGGCATTGCGCGGATTGCCGCGAAATCACGGTGGCGCGGGAAACGCCAGACAAATGCTCGCATTGCGGATCGTCGCGCTTAGAACAGGATCCGGACGTGCTCGATACCTGGTTCAGCTCCAGCCTGTGGCCATTCTCGACTTTAGGCTGGCCCGCCGATACCAAAGATTTGCGGACTTACTATCCCACGTCGCTCATGATCACCGGCTTCGACATTCTGTTCTTCTGGGCGTCGCGCATGATGATGATGGGCCTGGAGCTGACCGGCGATGTTCCCTTTCGCGAGGTCCACATCCACGGCCTGGTGCGCGATCCCGAAAAGCAAAAGATGTCGAAGACCAAGGGCAACGTCGTTGATCCGATGGATAGCAACGATAAATTCGGCACCGACGCCGTGCGCCTCTCGCTCATGATGGCCGCTGCGCCCGGTACCGATATCGTTTACACAGAAGAACGCTTGACCGCCACGCGCCAGTTTGCCAATAAGATCTGGAACGCAGCGCGCGGAGTGCTCATGAACATGCAAACGGCGGGAATTGCCCCGTCGCTTTCGGAGCCCGGGACTGCCGAGAGATTAGAGGACCGTTGGATCTTCAGCCGTCTGCATCGCACGGCCGAATCGGTAAACCGCGCGCTCGCGCAGCATCGCTATAACGAAGTGGCAACCGAGCTGTGGCAATTCTCCTGGCACGATTTCTGCGACTGGTATCTGGAAATCAAGAAGCTGCGTTTCGCGCCGAATTCCGGGCTGACTAATGATTGGCGCAATTTGTTGAGTGTGTTCGGAGCCTTCTTGCGGATGCTGCATCCCATCATGCCGTTCATCACCGAAGAGCTGTGGCATCGCTTCGGGCAGACCGAATCCATTGCTCTCGCGCCCTATCCTCAGGCCGGCACCGCCGATGAAACCGCGGAACGCGAAATGGCACTGATGCAGGAGATGATCACAGCGGCGCGCAAGCTGCGGGCCGATCATGGCTTGGATCGCAAGCTGGTTCTGCCCGGGGTGCTCTACTGCCGCAACGGCGCGAAGAATGTGGAATTGGGAGTGATTGAAAAATTCGCGAACGTCAAACTGGATGTGCGCACCGAAGCCGTGCCGAAATTGTCGGGCGCGGTGCGCTCGACTCCGGATTTCGATTTGTTGCTCGAGCTTCCCGAAGTGGATTCGGAAGGTCAGCGCATCCGGCTGCGCAAAGAGATCGCAGAGCTCGACAAACTGATCGTGGCCAAAGATAGCCAGCTTGAAAACGAGAAATTTCTGAATGGCGCTCCGGCGCATGTAGTGGATTCGTTGCGAGCGAAGCGCGCCGAATATGTCGCGCAGCGCGACAAAAGCGTGTCTGCACTGAATGATCTCAAATGATCGACCTCGATCGGGTTCGATCCCAACTCGCGGATCACAAAATCTATTGGCACCAGACCATCGGCTCCACCATGACCGAGGCCAGCCGTCTGGCCGCGGCCGGCTGCGAATCCGGAACGGTAGTGGGCGCCGACGAACAAACGGCCGGCCAGGGACGCTACGGCCGTGCGTGGCATTCCGAACCCGGCGCCGGGCTCTATGTCTCCATCATTTTGCGATATCCGTTTCCGCCCGACGCCTTGCCGGTGGTTACGCTCGCCCTGGGCCTTGCCACCGGCGAAGCAATCTTCAAGGCCTGCGATGTACCCTCTGATCTTCGCTGGCCCAATGACGTGCTGTTTCAATCCAAAAAATGCGCCGGCATACTCACCCAGCTGGAAGGCTCGGCTATCATTGCGGGCATCGGTATCAATGTGAATCACGCGGCGTTTCCCGAAGAACTGAGCGCGATCGCGACATCGCTGCGCATCGCGAGCGGCCAGGTTCATTCGCGCGAGCGACTGCTGGTGGAACTGATCTCCAGCGTCACAAGCTTCTGCTCGCTGCTCGAACGGGAGGGCAGGGAACCGATCCTCGAAATGTTCTCTCGCGCCTCCAGCTTCGTGTTCGGACGCCGTGTGTATGTCGATCAAGGTGACACGATGCTGCAGGGAACCACAGCGGGCCTAAATCCATCAGGATTTTTGATGCTGCGTGGTGACGACGGAAAACAGAGTGTGATCATCGCTGGAGGCGTCCGCCCATGCTCCTAGCTTTGGATGCTGGAAACAGCAACATCACCATCGGCGCCTTTGAAGGCCAGGCGTTGATTGGCCGCTGGCGCCTCCGTACCATTCATGAGCAGACCGCGGATGAATGGGGCGTGCTGATGCGCAATCTGTTTGCCCTGGCCTCGCTCGACTTGTCGCGCGTGGATGGCATTATCATCGCGAGCGTGGTTCCCACGCTCGATGCGCCGCTAGCCGCGATGTCCGAGCGATACTTTCAGGCTGTGCCGCTCTTCATTACTCCAGAGACGGACATTGGACTCAAGGTGCTTTACGACAATCCAAGAGAAGTGGGCGCGGACCGCGTGGTAAACGGCGTGGCGGCGTTTCATCGCTATGGCGGACCCGCCGTCGTGGTGGATCTTGGAACCACTATCAACTTCGATGTAGTCTCAGCCAACGCCGAGTATCTGGGCGGCATGATTTGCCCGGGCATCGGAATGTCGATCAGCGGGTTGTTCGCCAAGACCGCGCGTCTCCCCATGGTGGATTTCCGCCAGCCGGCGCAGCTCATCGGCAAGAACACCGTGGACAGCATTCAATCCGGACTCTATTACGGCTTTGTGGGCATGATCGATGGGATCGTGGAACGGGTAGTTGAGGAGTTGGGCAGTTCCACCACTGTGATTGCCACGGGCGGCCAGGCGCGCTTCATCGCGGCAGCGTCGCGTCTGGTGAAAGAGTTCAACGAAGATTTGACCCTAGAGGGCCTGGAAATTATATGGCGGCGGAACCAGAAGAAGTAGCCGAAGAACGAGCCTGGCCCAGCAACTACTTCAACTACTTCACCGAAATCGAGGAGCGTTTTCAAAAGGCGCGCGGCACCAGCCTTTTCCTGATGTCTCCCCTCGATTGGGCGCTGGTGGAGACCTGGAAGAATGCCGGCGTCCCGCTCACTGCCGTCCTGCGCGGTATCGATGTAGCCTTCGAGAAGTGGCGCGGCAAAAAGAATCGCGTCCAAATGGTCAATTCAGTGGCTTACTGCGCGCAGGCGGTGCTGGCCGAGGCGCAAATAATGGCTGGCGTGGCCCAGCCGGCCGGCGCGCGCAAACAGCAGGCAGCGCCTTTCAGCTTGGAAGAATTGGAAAACTATCTACGGTCTAATGTTGCGGAAATCCGCAAACAACCGGAGTATGCGGATGTTGCAGCCGCGGTGGAACGGCTGGCCACCGAATCAGTAACTGTATATGGCGACCTGGAGGATTTGGAACGCCGGCTCACTGCTCTCGAAGATAAAATGATCGCCATCGCGCGCGCCCGGCAAACTGAGGAAGACCTGCTGCGAGCTCGCCGCGAGCTCGATCTACAGCTCCGCCCATACCGAGGCAAAATGACCGCCGAACAGCTCACAATGCTCGAAAAACAATATCTGGATCGCCAACTGCTTGAAGCAGCCGCCCTACCGCGCCTGAGGAAGAACCGAAGAACCGAAGAACCGAAGAACCGTTTATTCTAGAGTCTGTGGATCTGCAGAGCGTCCTTTTTTTCGAAACACCCCAACAGCTCTTTACCCGGGTTTTCTCGGAACTGCGGCCACGGACGCCAGCTCCCGTTGTGCGCGTGGAGTTCTCGAAGTTCGCAAACGCCAACAGCTTCGTCCGATGGGACGAGAACGGTCTGGCATTTCGGATTACCGACGTGCTGGAAGGCGCTCCGGCGCAAATCCTGGAGGCACTGGCCCATATCCTTTTGTCAAAGTTGTTACGCCGGCCGACCCCGAAAGCCTATTCCGAAAGATACCGTCGCTACCTGAATCGGAAGGAAATGCGGCGTACTCTTCAATTGGTGAAGCAGGCGCGCGGGCGCAAGTACGTTTCAAGTCCGCAGGGCGCTTGTTTCGATCTGGACTCGATTTTTGAGGAGCTAAATCTCCGCTATTTTAACGGTCTGGTGGCTCGCCCGCCGCTCGGCTGGAGCCGCAAGCCTTCCCGTACCATGCTGGGGCATTACGATCCGTCGCACAACGTCATTGTTCTGAGCCGGCACCTGGACCGGCCCAGCGTGCCGCGCCTGGCGGTGGAATACGTAATGTTTCACGAGATGCTGCACCTGCTTTTTCCGGTGGAACACCGCGGAGCTCGCCGGTGCGTGCACACCGGCGAATTCAAGCGGGCCGAAAAGGAATTCGTTGGCCTTAAAGACGCCAAAGAAGCTCTGAAGCGAATCTGTGCCAGTTAATAAGCCGGCAGTTTATAAGCCGGTGTTTCGAGCGAAGCCAGCTCCGTAACCTGCCGCAGCATCTCTCCGAGAGAATCTAACAACTCTGGTCCTTCCACGCGGACACCCAGCGGGGCCAGCGCCAATTTACACCGGATGGTGCACACGCTGACGTAAAATGTGATCCGTTGCCGCCACAATGCGCGCGCGAATTCAGGCCGGTCAACGCTGGAACTGACCAGCATCAGCCGTCCGAGTTTGAGCAACTGATTGAAGTCCCCCACCATTAGCCAGAGATAATCAATGAACGCTTGGCGCCGTTCCGCACTCAGGCGTTTGCCGAGAGCCGGGCGGTAGCCCGGTTGTTTCTTGAGAAATTCGAAATCGCTTTGATCCAGCAACCGCCGCATGGGCGCGTAGCTTTCCAGAGAGAATCCGTCCAGCCAATCAGCCGCGACGGCCTCCGGGTTAAAGCGTGAAGTGAGCTGGCGTATCACATAAGCAAATGCGGCCGCAAGGAATACAGCCGCAATTGACACCGCAGGAAGCGTCATTTCTCAGCCCCCCTTTCCTGATCCACCTTAGCATATCGAATTTCTAGCGGCGAGGCAATCCCCGAGTAGTCCCATTTAGCAGATTTATCCGGTGATTCGAAGAAGGGTGTCACTTTTTTCCTGCGCTCACCAGCGTTGCGTTGATGGCCTTTAATTTCGAAAGTAGCTGCGTCTCATCTTCCCGTTTCCACTTATGACCAATCACAACGGTACGCAGCTCCCCTTGCCGGTTCAGAGTGATCACCCAAAATAACAGGCATGCTGAGGAAACCAAGAGCATCAGAGTGCTAGTCTGCCGGCTTACGTAGTGGCCTAGTGTGCGAATAAACAGAGCCGTTGCCTTGGTGAGGAAATAGACCGCATAGCCGATGGAATAGATGACCACGTTGCGGTTCAAAGGAATTGGATAGTACGCGAGGAAGACACTTACCAGCAGAATGAAGAGCACCAAACTGAAGACGATTGCGCGCTCAATTACTAAAAACTTCGAGACGTAATTCTCCGGCGTCTCCTCCAGCCGTAATAGAAGCAGCGAGCCCGCCGTTGCGACGGCGACCGTGGCCGTGATGTAACGGCGAGAAATGCTCGCGATACCGGGTAGATCCCGCAGTACGACGCGATACAGTTCCACAACGATCAGGGCGTAGCAACAAGCAACGATGCCCTCACTGGCGACCCAGAAATGACGATACGCACGGCCTTGAAACGGGATAAACGACCCAACCAGTGTTCTGACCAGCTCTACCAGGAGGTAGCCGAAGAAATAAGGGTAAACGCGGTGAAGGCCTGCGGACCATAGACGGGCCAATAGGGCTACCAGAAGCGCTGCCTGTGCGACGACAAGCACCAGTTGGTCGAGCGGGAGCTGGAGCATGGTCTATCGAGAATCGATACCCAAGAGTGTAGCATCCAGCCCCGCCAGGTTCTTACGGGTTAACGCGCCGATACGAAATCATCGCAGTGCGGATCGCAGGGTGGTACGGGCAGGTCCGCTGAAAGTATCGTTCCTAGCGCCAGCATCAAGCCAGCCAGCAATAAGAGCCTTTTTGTCATGGGAATTTCTCCTTGTCGTTTGGTGGATTTGAGTTCTTTAAACTCTCAGTCAGGCTAAGGGCATAGCCGACCGGACAAGGCTCCGCTGCAGACTCTTTCTGAAACCAGAACATCTTTGGTTTGGAGTGAGGAGGGGCTACGTTTTAGGCTGGTCTACCAAATAGATCTGGTGTATTATCTTAATGTTGAGATGAAGAGTACGGAAGCTAACGAAGGTTTGGACCAGCGCGCTGTGGCAGACGTCTGGCGCCACACGCTTTCACAGATCCCGTCCGTGTTCGGAAGGTTGGTGTACCTGGCCGGTCTCCGAAATCCCAACAGTGCGCGCTACGAACATCATGGACTAGCGTTGGTGTTCGGCCCGGATCATGCCACGCGGGCGCTCAAGAAAAGCCACCAACAGGTCTTCGCCGAGTGGCTGTCCTTCAACCTCGAGCAGCAGTTGGCGGACTTGAGCTTATATCTCTCGGATTTGCCCGAAGAAAAGAAAACAGTGCTTCAGGCCTGGACCAAGCTCAAGCCATATAAGAACGTTCTGCCTTCAAGCGCCAAACCAGTGGAAAGACGGCTCTATCTGCAGGAGATGGAGACCATGATTGAGCTGCTCAAAGGCGCGTCCGGCGCCGGCGAGCCTGGTCCAGATTCATAGCCACGCCGGTAACTTGGCCGATGATGTCGATATCGTTTGGATAACTATAAACTTGAGGTGGGCATACAGAGGCCGGATGCGCCTGCAGGATCAACCGGTCGTCCATCAGTGAGCACCATCCGCAAACGTAGCCCTGGCGATGTTCTAAGAAATAGATGGGCCTGTCGAATTCGTTCGCCCACCCCGAGTTGATCACTTTGCGTTTGGTTTCGTCGATCATCACCAGCGAACCAGGCTGGAGCAGCGGATACATGAACCAATCCTCGGTACCGATAAACCCATAACGGTGATCCTTCAAATCCAAGGCGTCCAACAACATCAGGGGCAGCTTCCCCCAGCGTTGGATCATTCGGCTGAGATAGCTGGTTCGGCGGACATCAATACCGGGATCGAGCGATATGGGAAGCAATGCTTCGCCATGCACACTTTTCGAGAAATGAATCAGGTGGCTGGTGGGGATTTCGGCGAAGGCTGCGTCGGCCGGCATATTGGCCAAGGGAACGCCATACCATTCCAGAAGTTCCTGAAAATTAAGACGATAGATCGTCGCTAGTGAATAAAGCTTATATATGTTCGGCAACAGCCCATGGTTTTCGATCTCGGAGAGCCGGTTGATCAGGACGGAAAACTCGTCATTATGGTATTTGTCGGCGATCTTCAGGCTGGCTTGTTCGACGTCGCGAAACCGCATACTGAGCCGTTCCCGCGTCCGCCTGAGCTTCTGTCCAGCGTCCTCCATGATATGATGCTTTTCCAGTACGCCCTGTGCGGCCCGGTATCGACTAGAAACCATTTGAGAAAATGGTTCCGCCAGGCTCGAATTATAGCCGTCGTGGGGTCAAAGAATCAAGCGGTGAAAAGGAGTTTTGTTCGGCTTTCCGAACAAAACTCGCGGTAAGGAGGTCTTTTGCGGGTGATAATCGGAGTTTCGGGAGCGAGCGGCTCCATCTACGGCTACCGGCTGCTCGAAAGGCTGCGGCAGGGATTGAAAGTGGAAACGCATCTCATCCTCACTAGGTCTGCCGAACGAACGGCATTTCTTGAGAGCGGGCGCACCGCGGCCGAGTTCAAAGCCCTGGCGGATTACGCCTATGCGCTGGAGGATATCGGCAGTCGGCTGGCCAGCGGCTCCTTTCTCACTCAGGGGATGGTGATTGCGCCGTGCTCCATTCATAGCATGTCGGCCATCGCCACCGGTCTCAGCTCGAATCTCCTGATCCGCGCCGCCGACGTTTGCCTCAAGGAGCGCCGCAAGCTGATTCTTATGGTTCGGGAAACCCCTTTGCACCTCGGGCATCTGCGCACCATGGTTGCGCTGACGGAAATGGGGGCCATTATTCTGCCACCGGTCCCCGGCTTCTATAACCAGCCGAAGACCATCCTTGATATCGTGGACCATAGCGTGGATCGCGTGCTGGATCTGCTGAACCTTCCGGCTCCCGATGTCCGCCGCTGGGATGGCGGCCAGAGCGCCCTCCCCAAAGGCCGCCGCAAAACCGGGAAATCATGAAAAAAGAGCGAGTTGGATTTCAGGGTGCATTAGGAGCTTTCAGCCAGGAGGCCGTAGTTCAACTTCTGGGGGACAAGGTGGAAGTTGTTCCTTTTCCGCGCTTCGAGGACGTCTTTCGAGCTCTGACTCGCCGCAAGATTGATGCCGCGGTGATACCAATAGAGAATTCTTTAGCCGGCTCGGTGCATGAGAATTACGATCATCTTCTGCATTTTGACGTGCGAATCGCCGCTGAGACCAACGTACGAATCATCCACAATCTAATCGCTCCTCCCGGGGTTCGTTTTAAGGACATCCGCAAAGTATATTCGCATCCCGTAGCGCTGAATCAGTGCCTGCGGTTCTTTGCCGAACATCGAAGAATTGAGAGTACGCCTTTCTACGACACCGCGGGCAGTGTGAAGATGGTGATGGAAGAAAAGGCGCCCGATGCCGCCGCGATTGCGTCCTCTGTGGCTGCTTCCATCTATGGCGCCCACATCCTGCAGCGCTCCATTGAGGACGATCGCCGCAATTTTACTCGCTTCTTTTTGTTGTATTCCTCCAAGCGCACAAGGGTTCCGCGCCGCGAGGCCAAGGCCTGGAAAACATCGCTGGTGTTCACCACGCGCAACATCCCCGGAGCCTTGTTTCGCGCTTTGAGCGCGTTCGCACTGCGCGACCTGAATCTGACCAAGATCGAATCGCGCCCCTTGCACGGAAAGCCCTGGGAGTATCTCTTCTACCTGGATTTCTTGGATAGGGAGGACGAGCCCCGGGTTCAAAATGCTTTGCGCCATTTGGCCGAGTTGGCGGATTTCATGCGCGTGCTCGGCACCTATCCGAAAGATAGCTGAGTGCCGATAAGCGCGCGTGTTATTCTGGGCACAGCGGAGAGCTATCAAGCGTGGAAACCTCCCCGAAGACGCCAGCCCGGTATAAGGTTGCCATTCCGCTACACGCCGTCAAGCTTGAGCCTCACCCTGGCAGTTCTCTCCGCGATCCGACCACGGTATTGATCGAGATTCCCACCGATTCCATCATTGAATCCGAGGGTCAGGTAGCCGGCTCCGGATTGATCAACATTCTGTGGAACGGCGATGCCTTCTCCGTCTTTTACGAAGACCTGCGCGAAAGGGCCGAGATCCTGACGGCCTGACTGCGCTCGTCGATGGTAAGCCAACTAGAGCTTGAACTACTCCGAGCGTCGGCTACAGGCGACCTGGAACGAGTGCGGGATCTGTTGAAGCGCGGGGTAACGGTAAACGCCAAGCTCGAGAATGGGGCGACGCCGCTGCTGGTTGCCGCACTCGCCGGCCGGACCGAGGCAGTGCGCTTGCTCCTCGCGCATGGTGGCAATGTGGAGACGCGTTACCAGGGCGACGCCACGGTTCTGATTCTGGCAGCCACCCAGGGGCATACTCCGACCGTGCGGCTGCTGCTCGAGAAAGGTGCAAATCCGAACGATCGCGCCGCGGGCGGTGTGACCGCGCTGCAAGCCGCCTCCATTGAGGGTAAAGCCGAAGTGGTTGAGGACCTGCTATCGGCCGGCGCCGATGTTAATGCGCGCGACGAACAAGGCGTGACCCCGTTGATGGCCGCGTCCGTCAACGGACGCACGCAAGTGGTTTGTGCGCTAGTGGCAAGCGGAGCGGAAGTGAACGCCCGCAGCAACGCTGGACTCACGGCTTTGTCCACTTCGATCTTGGCGGGGCCGGCCATTGGTTGGGTTCTGCTGGAGCACGGCGCGGATCCCAACTCGGTCGACGATCACGGGCGCCCTGTGTTAGTGGCCGCCTCTGCTGCTGGAAATGCCGAGATATTGCCGATGCTGTTGGCCAAAGGCGCCGGCATCGAGGCCCGCGATCCCAGTGGCAACACGGCTCTATTGGTGGCGGCGTTAGGTGCGCATTCGGAAGCCGTAAAGAAGCTGCTCAAAGCTGGCGCCGACCCCGATGCGCCGGGGCGCGAAGGGATCACACCGATGATTGCCTCGGTGGTGCGAGGGCATGTGGCGATTGTGGATTTACTGGTAAAGTCGGGAGCCGACATCAACGCCGTCGATTCCCGGGGTATCAGCGCGTTGCACGCCGCGGCCGCCATGGGAAATGCCGATATGGTTCGCGCCCTGGTTCAATTGGGAGCCGATATCGAAAGATTGACTGCCGATGGATTAACGGCACGGCAAGTGGCAGAAGCGTCCGGGCATCCGGAGCTTGCGGAGTTGCTCGTCGGCTAAGATACCGGTCGGTTACGCTCGCGTCTCGATAACGAAGCCGAACCGCGACCGTGAGAATCCGTGAAATATTAGACCGGCGCCGGCAACCGAGCCGCGACCGTGAGGGAGCCGGTGCCTTTACCCCTCACCCGGCGGGATCGTAAAGCAGAACACCGAACCTGCTCCCGGCTTCGATTCCACCCAGATACGGCCGCCATATCGCTCTACAATCCGCTGGCAGATTGCCAGTCCAATTCCGGTTCCCTCGTAGCTCTGTCCGTGCAAGCGCTTGAAAATCCCAAACACCTGCTGCGCGTATTCGGGCTCGATTCCGATCCCGTTATCCTTCACGCTAAAAAGCCAGTCTTCCGCGCGGCGCTCCACGGAAACATGGATTCGAGGCTGCTCCTCAGATCGGTATTTCACCGCGTTTCCGATCAGGTTCTGCAGAAGTTGCACCAGCCGGATCTCGTGCGCATGCAAGGTGGGCAGCGCATCCCATGTGACGCTGGCGCCGTTCTGCTCAATGGTGGCCTGCAGATTCAGCATCACTTTCTGAATCGCCTTCTCGCAATCCACCGGCTCCGCCGGACCTTCGCTCGATGAGCCGGTTTGCGAATATGCCAGCAAATCCTTCAGCAGCATTTCCATGCGTCTGGCGCCGCCCAAGACGAATCCGAACAACTGCTGGGCCTCGGAATCCAGCTTCTCCGCGTACCGCTTCTGAATAATTTGGCTGTAGAGCGCCACCATTCGCAGTGGTTCCTGCAGATCGTGACTGGCGGCGTAGGCGAACTGGTTCAGATCGTCGTTGGATCGCCGCAGCGCTTCGTTCGAACGCATCAGCTCGCGAGTTCGCTCCATCACGCGTTGCTCCAGCGTGTTGTTCAGCTCGCGGATGGCCGCATCGGCGCGCTTGCGTTCCGTAATGTCCCGAATCGCCGAAGTCAACAGCAAGCCTTCTTCAGTTTGCAGCGGGCTCAGGCTGATCTCCACCGGGAATTGATTCCGATTCTTCCGCCGCGCCCAAAGCTCCTGCTGGGAACTGGGCCGCTGGTCGCTCCAATCCTCCACCAGCCTCCGGATATTCCGTCCGATCAGTTCCTCGCGCGAGTAGCCGAACATCACCTCGGCTTGCGAGTTCACCAGGCTGATCTCGCCTTCCGCGGAGCTGATGATCATGGCATCCGGCGCCGCTTCGAGCAGCGAGCGGAACTTTTGCTCTGCCTTCCGCAGCACCTCGGTCTGGTGCCGGAGCAGGCGAGTGTTGCGGCTCAATTCGACGAAGACGCTTACCTTCGATCGGAGGATTTCCGGAACGATGGGCTTAAAGAGGAAATCCACCGCACCGAGGTCGTAGCCCCGGAACAGATGTTCGTCGCTCTTATAGCCAGTGAGGAAAAGGATGGGGATGTCACGGGAGCGTTTGCGGGACCGAATCAGCTCCGCGGTTTGGAACCCATCCATCTCCGGCATTTTTACATCCAAAAGAATCGCGGCGAAATCCTCCTCGAGCAGGTGACGCAACGCTTCCGTTCCGGAGTTTGCCAGTACCAGATCCTGTCCCAATCCATCCAGAGCGGCTTCGAGCGAGACGAGATTCTCCGGCGTATCGTCCACCAGCAGGATCTTGATCCGATCCTGGATAGGTTGGTCGCTGGCGGCTTGTCTGGATGTAGCCGTATTCTTGCCCCCTGACTTTAGACCGTCGGAACGGCTACTTGCGTCAGTTCATAACCGCGGCTGACTGACACGCGCAGCACCGAGAAGAGCTGCTCCAGGTCCACCGGCTTGGTGATGTAATCCGTAGCGCCGGCCTCGATACATTTCGCGCGGTCCCCCTTCATGGCTTTTGCAGTCAAGGCGATTATCGGCAGCGACCGGAATCGCGGTTCCTGCCGGATGGCGCGCATGGTTTCATATCCGTCCATTTCCGGCATCATGATATCCATTAACACCAAATCAATTTCTGGAGTTTTCTGCAGCAGCTCGATTCCCGTTCTTCCGTTCTCAGCGTGTACCACCTTGAGGCGATGGTCTTCCAGAAGGCTCGTAAGGGCGAAGATATTGCGTACATCATCATCGATCACCAGTACCGTCTTACCCACCAGCGTAGCATCGGTTTCGCGCAACTGCTCCACGATGCGGCGTTGCAGCGGCTCCAGATCGGCTTCGGCGCGATGCAGCAGCAGCACGGATTCATCCAGCAAGCGCTCGTGCGTGCTAGCCAGTTTCACGATACTGTTTCTGTTCAGGCGTACCCAGTCAGCTTCTTCGCTCGCCGTCAATGGACGATCCGATAGCAGAATCGAGGGTGGCACGTGCGGACCGGTTTGAGCTTGCAGCTCTTCCACCAAAGGCAGTGCGGCGATGCCTTCCATCTGGAAGTGGATCACAACTCCATCCAGGTATTGTTGTTTGGCTACCGCCAATGCCTCGCCGGCTGTGCTGACGGGAATAATCTCGATGTCCGGCGCGTCCAGAGTGTTCGAAATTTCATCCTGCTCCTGTTCGTCCGAACAAACCACCAACAGCTTCTTCACGCGCTTTTGCGCCGAATGCTCGATGGTTGCAAAAGCCTCGACCAGCGATTCGTTCGTTACGGATTTTTCGAGATACGTCATGGCCCCCAGGGCAATTCCGCGGCGGCGATTATCGTCCCCGGAAATTACATGCACCGGGATGTGCCGCGTCGCCGGATCGTGCTTGAGGCGATCCAAAATGGTCCAGCCGGCCATATCCGGAAGATTGATGTCGAGCGTAATGGCGCCCGGCTTGAACTCGCGCGCGAGCGACATCGCCGCGCTGCCGCGAATTGCGACTAGCGCCTTCAGACCGTGATCGTGCGCCAGATCCACCAGAATGCGCGCGAAAGTGATATCGTCCTCCACGATCAACAACACCGAGTCGCCTGGCTCAATCAGATTACGATCGTCGTCGATAACCAGATCTTCCACGCGGGCTTCCGCTCCGAGAGTGGACGGAGACAGAATAATGTCCACCTGTCCTTCGGGAACCGCCGCGGCTTGCTCAATCAGCATAGGCGTGGTCTTGAGCGCTTCACTCTTGGGAGTGAGCGCGGGAGCGACATAGGTCTGGGGCAGATACAGAGTGAAAATGCTACCGACACCCGGCGCGCTCTGCAACCGGATTTCGCCGCCCAGCAGCCGCGCCAATTCGCGGCTAATGGAAAGCCCCAGTCCCGTGCCGCCGTACTTGCGGCTGGTGGTTCCGTCGGCCTGCTGGAATGCCTCAAAGATGATGCGCTGCTTGTCGGCTGGGATTCCGATGCCGGTATCCTCCACCGAAAATGCAATCACGGATTTGCCGCGGCCGAGAATCATGTGGTTCGCGCTCCAACCAGACGTCGCTCGGTCGATCGTGAAATGCACCGACCCATGCTCGGTAAACTTGAGCGCGTTCGACAACAGGTTCTTCAGAACTTGCTGCAGCCGTTTGGCGTCGGTGTGCATGATTTCGTTGGATAGCGAAGTGCCCAATTCCACGGTGAATTCCAGGCCCTTGCCATCCGCCACATGCCGGAACGTTTTGGAGCAGTAATCTCCCAGTTCCGTGAACCGGACGCCACCCACCTCTACATCCATTTTTCCCGATTCGATCTTGCTCAAATCGAGAATATCGTTGATCAGCGCCAACAGATCCGTACCCGAAGTGTGGATGGTCTCGGCGAACTTCACCTGTTTCGGCGTCAGATTCTTGTCCGAGTTTTCCGAAAGCATGCGCGCCAGAATCAGCAGATTGTTGAGCGGCGTGCGCAGTTCGTGGCTCATGTTGGCCAGGAATTCGCTCTTGTATTTGGAGGTGAGAGCAAGCTGCTCGGCTTTTTCTTCCAGCGCCTTCTTAGCCTGCTCAACCTCTTGGTTTTTGGTCTCCACTTCGGTCTTCTGTTCCGCCAGCAATTGAGCTTTCTCCTGCAATTCCGCATTGGTGGTCTGCAATTGAAGCTGCTGGCTTTGCAGTTCCTCAGCCAGCGCTTGACTCTGCTGCAGCAGTTGCTCCGTCCGCATCGTAGCGGCGATGGTGTTCAGCACAATGCCGATGGATTGCGTAAGCTGATCCAGGAACGCCAGGTGAATATCGCTGAACTGCGCGAAAGACGCCAGCTCGATGGCAGCCTTCACATCGCCCTCGAACAGCACCGGCAGCACCACGATACTCACCGGAGCGAGGCCTCCAAGACTGGAGTTGATACGGATGTAATCGCCGGGAACGTCCGTCACCAGAATGCGCTCCTTCTCCTTGGCGCATTGGCCAACCAATCCTTGGCCCACCGGGAACGATCGAAGCGCTTCGTTACGCTCGTCGATGGCATAGCCGGCCAGCAGCTTCAAAATGGCTTTGTCATCCTGGGAATCCGCGATATAGAAGGTACCGTGCTGCGCGCCCACCAGCGGGGTCAGCTCAGATAGCAGAAGTTGCGAAACAGTAAGCAGGTCACGCTGGCCCTGCATCATTCCCGTGAACTTGGCGATGTTGGTCTTCAGCCAGTCCTGCTCGTTGTTCTTGCGCGTTGTTGCCGCCAGGTTCACGATCATCTCGTTGATGTTATCTTTCAACGCGGCCACCTCGCCCTGCGCTTCTACTGCGATGGATCGCGTTAAGTCGCCCTTGGTAACAGCCGTCGCCACTTCCGCAATCGCGCGGACTTGATTGGTAAGATTGGCCGCGAGCTGATTGACGTTGTCCGTCAAATCGCGCCAGATTCCAGCCGCCCCCGGGACGCGAGCCTGGCCGCCCAGCTTACCTTCGATTCCCACTTCGCGCGCCACGGTGGTCACCTGGTCGGCAAAAGTCGCGAGAGTGTCGATCATTCCATTGATGGTGTCAGCCAACTCCGCGATCTCGCCTTTGGTTTCCAAAACCAGCTTGCGTTTCAGATCGCCATTAGCCACGGCCGTCACCACTTTGGCAATACCGCGCACCTGTGTAGTAAGGTTGGCGGCCATGAAGTTCACGTTGTCGGTAAGATCCTTCCACGTCCCGGCCACTCCCTTCACTTCCGCCTGACCGCCCAGCTTGCCGTCCGTTCCCACTTCGCGCGCCACGCGCGTAACTTCCGATGCGAACGAGTTGAGCTGATCCACCATGGTGTTGATGGTGTCCTTCAGCTCCAGGATCTCGCCCTGGACGTCCACCGTGATCTTGCGCGATAGATTGCCGTTTGCCACTGCGGTAGTTACTTGCGCGATGTTGCGGACCTGCGAAGTAAGATTACCCGCCATCGAATTGACGCTGTCTGTAAGATCCTTCCATGTCCCGGCGACACCTCGCACTTCAGCGCGTCCGCCGAGTTTTCCTTCCGTTCCCACCTCGCGCGCCACGCGCGTGACTTCCGACGCGAATGAACTGAGCTGATCCACCATGGTGTTGATGGTGTTTTTCAATTCCAGAATTTCGCCGCGCACGTCCACCGTGATTTTGCGCGAAAGATCGCCCTTGGCCACGGCAGTAGTCACTTCGGCGATATTGCGAACCTGATTGGTCAGGTTGCCGGCCATGGAGTTCACGCTCTCGGTAAGATCCTTCCAAGTACCGGCCACGCCCTTCACCTCCGCCTGGCCGCCCAGCTTGCCTTCCGTTCCCACTTCGCGCGCGACACGCGTTACCTCAGAAGCGAATGAACTGAGCTGATCCACCATGGCATTGATGGTATTTTTCAATTCCAAAATTTCGCCGCGAGCATCCACGGTAATCTTAGTAGTTAAATCGCCGCGCGCCACGGCCGTGGTGACGCCCGCGATGTTGCGCACCTGGTTAGTCAGGTTGCTGGCCATGTAGTTCACGCTGTCCGTCAAATCCTTCCAAGTACCCGCCACGCCGCGCACGTCAGCTTGACCGCCCAGCTTGCCCTCAGTTCCCACTTCGCGCGCCACGCGTGTCACTTCGCTGGCGAACGCGTTGAGCTGATCCACCATGGTGTTGATGGTATTCTTCAACTCCAGAATTTCGCCGCGCGCATCCACGGTGATCTTTGTCGAAAGATCGCCTTTGGCGACACCGGTGGTAACTTGCGCGATGTTGCGAACCTGTGACGTCAGGTTGCCGGCCATGAAGTTCACGCTGTCGGTAAGATCCTTCCAGACACCGCCCACGCCCTTCACGTCCGCCTGCCCGCCGAGTTTCCCTTCGGTGCCGACTTCACGCGCCACACGCGTCACTTCACTCGCAAACGCGTTGAGCTGATCCACCATCGTATTGGCGGTGTTCTTTAGCTCCAGGATTTCGCCGCGCACATCCACCGTGATTTTGCGCGACAGATCGCCCTTGGCCACGGCCGTGGTCACTTCAGCAATGTTGCGGACCTGGCTGGTCAAGTTGCTGGCCATGGAATTCACGGAGTCCGTCAAATCCTTCCATGTCCCCGCAACTCCATGCACGTCCGCCTGCCCGCCCAATTTGCCTTCAGTACCCACCTCGCGCGCCACACGAGTTACTTCGGATGCGAAGGAACTGAGCTGATCCACCATCGTATTGATAGTGTTTTTCAACTCCAATATTTCCCCGCGCACTTCCACTGTGATCTTGCGCGAAAGATCGCCCGTTGCCACAGCCGTCGTCACCTCGGCAATATTTCGAACCTGGTTCGTCAAGTTGCTGGCCATGGAGTTCACGGAATCCGTAAGATCCTTCCACGTCCCAGCCACGCCTTTCACCACGGCTTGGCCGCCCAGCTTGCCCTCGGTACCCACTTCACGCGCCACGCGCGTCACTTCGCTAGCGAACGCATTGAGCTGATCCACCATGATGTTGATGGTATTCTTCAGCTCCAGGATTTCGCCGCGCACGTCCACCGTGATTTTGCGGGAAAGATCGCCATTCGCCACTGCCGTGGTGACTTCGGCAATATTGCGGACCTGCGCCGTCAGGTTCCCCGCCATGAAGTTTACGGAATCCGTGAGATCCTTCCAAACTCCGCCCACGCCCTTCACTTGCGCTTGACCGCCCAGCTTTCCATCCGTTCCCACCTCGCGCGCCACGCGCGTGACTTCCGATGCAAATGAGTTGAGCTGATCCACCATGGTATTGATGGTATTCTTCAACTCCAGAATTTCACCGCGCACATCGGCCGTGATTTTTCGCGACAAGTCGCCCTTGGCCACGGCCGTAGTCACTTCCGCGATATTGCGGACTTGCGCCGTCAGATTGCCCGCCATGGAATTCACCGAATCCGTAAGATCCTTCCACACGCCGCCCACGCCGCGCACCTGTGCTTGCCCACCCAGCTTGCCCTCGGTTCCCACCTCGCGCGCCACGCGCGTTACTTCGCTAGCGAACGAATTGAGCTGATCCACCATCGTGTTGATAGTGTTCTTCAACTCCAGAATTTCGCCGCGCGCATCCACAGTGATCTTCGTCGATAGGTCGCCCTTCGCCACGGCCGTGGTGACACCAGCAATGTTTCGCACCTGGTTGGTCAGATTGCTGGCCAT
>JBEKJJ010000102.1:0-22980 GCA_050011295.1 Bryobacteraceae bacterium | reverse complement strand
GGACCATCTGTTCAAGATCGAACCCAGCGAAATGCTGGATGCCGGTGAGTATGCTTTAGCGGTGAACGGGGAAAATCGAATTTTCTGCTTCGAGGTTTACTGATTCGGCAGCAGACGCACGTTCACGAACTGATTGGGGAACAGTTCGCCGCGCTTGTTGTCGAACATAGCTTTGAGCTTGAAGGTCCCGGTTTCCTGATCAATCTGATTGGCAATTGCCGTCAGATGACCGGTCGCGAGCCTTGCGGTTTGGTCACGGTTCCACGCTTCCACCAGTGGCCTCACACCGTCCCTGAGCGGCAACACCCGTGGCAGGCAGTCTTCAGAAAGACTGAACAGAACGGCGATGGGTTGGAGTTGGTTAATAACAACCAGGCCATCGGTATCGGCATGAACAACATTGCCGGGATCGATCAGGCGAAGTCCAGCAACGCCGGAGATGGGTGCGGTGACCTGAGTGTAGGTCAGTTGGAGTTTGGCGTTGTCGACGTTGGCTCGATCGACTCTTAGATTGCTTTCGAGCGCCGAAATAGTGGCCGGCTGATTGGGCGTCGCGTTTTGAGCGTCGGCGAGCTTGGCTTGATCCCAAGCGAGCTGGCCCTCCGCTTGGTCGAGCCGGGCTTGATAGGCGCGGGAATCGATAGACGCTAGCACCTGGCCAGCCTGGACCAGATCCCCTTCTTTAAAAGTCACTGTCATTAACTGACCGTCAACTCGGGGTTTAATAGTAACCGTATCAGCGGCAACGCTACCGATGGCATCAACGCAGGCCCGGACGTGTTCAGGGCCGGTCGCGGGCCCAGGCGGTTTCGATTGGGCTCCGACAGAGGGCGCACCGAGGAAGCCGACCACGACTGGCGTCGCTAGCACGATGATTCCTGCAACCCCCAGTGCCATTTTCTTTGCGAGGTTCAGTTCGCCCGCGACTCGGCCCGCCAGGGTCGCCTGAATTCGCTTTCTCAGACCGGCTCCGCTCACTCCGGTGACGCACCGCAGTGGAGACTCCAGATAACTCTTGCAAACATTGAGAATTCCTTCGGCGTATTCGTGCGGCGCATTGCCGAGACGCAGGACTTCTTCATCGCAGGCTCGTTCGCGCTCAGCCACCAGCCGTGCGCCGATCCACCATACCAATGGATGAAACCAGAACAAAGCTTCGACCAGCATATGGACCGCCGAGGTCAAGTTGTCGCGCCTTCGAATGTGATATAGCTCGTGTGCGAGAACGGCCTCGAGTTGAGGCGGCGTCAGCCGCTGCTGGATATCCGCGGGCAAAAGCAGGACCGGGTGGAGCAAACCGATCACGCCCGGCTCCAACAGGCCTGGAGAAGAGCGAACCTCAACGCTGCATGGAATGTCCACGGGAGTGCTGGAGCGTACCGCGGCTCGGATTCGGAGCCAGCCCCGAAGCCGCATCAGCGCGATGGCTAAGAATCCAAATGCCCAGACTGCGAAAATGGTGAGCAGGACCCAATCGCGAGCACCTTGCGCAGAAGGCGCGGCCGCTAGGGTCTCGGAAAACGGCCGGCTGATTACGATCATGGTGGAGGAGATAGCGGGATCCGCAATGTTCCGCAGCGCCGGCGCCCAACTTATGCGGCCACCGAGACCGATCAGCACCGCGAACGGAATAAGAAATTTGAGCGACGCGCTGAGCCACAACCCAAACCGGATTTGGGCTCTATTGTACCGGAAAGCAACGGTCAGGAGCGCCACAACCAGCGCGAACACGGTGGACTGCCAGAGATGGTTCGTCAAGCCGCCGATCATTTCTTTCTGTCTGTCCTTTCCGCTGTGCGCTGCAGCTCCACTTTTGCGATGATCTTCTCGATTTCCCGCAAGTCGTTTAGTGTAAGCTTGCCCGCTTCGGCCAGTTGCGCCATCATTGGTTGGGCCCGGCCGCCAAAAAAACCAAGAATCTCATCCAGGAGGCGGTGCCGTGCCACATCCCGGGCGATGATCGATTCAAAGATATGGGCGTTACTGATTTTACGGACGCGACGCACGGCCTTCTTCCCTTCCAGGCGATATACGGTGGTCTGGATGGTAGTGTATGCGGGCCGAGGCTCCGGAAAAGCTTCCTGAATCTCACGTATGGATGCTTTTCCATGAGCCCAGAGGGCTTCCAGGATTCGAAGTTCGAGCTTCGTGAGTTTCGGTTGCCTCATGTGGGTCTACTATCCACAAGTTGATCCTACTACGATGTAGTAGAGTAGTCAAGTAGGATAAACGAACTACCCGCTGCGTTCCAACAAATCTGCGATAGAATTGCTCTACTTATGTCCGCCCAGCCCGCGCCTGCTCCCGCGCCTCAGCAAACGGAACCCCCGTATCCTTCGCCGCGCTATGCCTGGTACGTGGTGGCTGTGCTCACGCTGGTGTACGTCTTTTCCTTCATCGATCGCCAGATTCTCTCATTGTTGGTACGGCCGCTGCGCCGCGATTTGCAGATCACCGACACCGAAGTCAGCGTCTTGATGGGATTCAGCTTCGCGGTGTTTTACACGTTCTGCGGGATTCCGCTCGGCCGCCTGGCCGATACGCGCAGCCGGCGATCCATCATTGCCGCGGGACTGGTTTTTTGGAGCGCCTTCACCGGAATGTGCGGTCTTGCCAGAAACTTCACGCAAATGTTGCTCTATCGCGTGGGAGTGGGCGTGGGAGAAGCGGCGCTTTCGCCCTCGGCATATTCGTTGATCACCGATTATTTTCCGAAAGAAAAGCTGGGCACCGCTATCAGCGTTTATTCGATGGGCATTTACATTGGCGCGGGAATGTCTTATCTGCTGGGCGGCATCGTGGTGCGATTCGCATCGGCGCAGGAGGCTTGGATTTTGCCGCTGGTTGGCGCGGTGCGGCCGTGGCAGGTGATCTTTCTAGCCGTTGGATTGCCCGGCATTCTAGTGGCACCGCTGGTGTATTCCATCCGGGAGCCGCTGCGGCGCGGCATCGCGCGACATGCTTCTTCGGTCCCGGCTTCGGAATCTTTCGCTTACATGCTCGAGAATAAGCGGACGTTGCTCTGCCATACCATCGGATTCGGACTGCTGTCGCTGACGTCGTACGCCAGCGGCGCGTGGGTACCCGAATTCTTCCGCCGCAATTATCATTGGGATATTCCGCATACCGGGATCGTGTACGGATCGCTGGTGATCATCTTCGGTTCGGTCGGGATCGTGGGCGCGGGAAAGATCGCGGACCTGCTGCGGGCGCGCGGAGTGCTGCACGCCAATATGCTGGTGGGGATGTGGGTCGCGCTGATCGGGATTCCCGTAAGCTGTCTGCTGTATCTGGCGCCCTCGGCCGGCTGGGCTACGCTGTGGCTCGCGCCGGGATGCATCATGGCGGCTGCTCCATTCGGAATTGCGGCAGCGGCGATTCAGCAAATGATGCCGAATCCGATGCGCGGCCAAGCGTCGGCGGTGTATCTGTTCATCATCAACATGATCGGCCTCGGGTTGGGCCCGACCGCGGTCGCAGTTTGCACTCAGTATCTATTCCGGCGCGACGATGCCGTGAACTACTCATTGTTGGTGGTGCATCTGGTGGCGCTTTCCGCGGCGGCGATCCTGCTGGGGAGTGGATTGAAGCCGTTCCTGCGGAGTTTGGATCGCTTGAACCGATGGACCGCCAGTGCGTAGCGAACGTCCCCCATGGTTGCTCGTCTTGCTTACGCGTACGTCTCTCTGCTGATAATTTTCGAATTATCGACGATCGTATTAATGGCCGCGTTACATGTGATTGTGATCGTGGGCGTGACAGCGCCTTGCACGGGGTGCGGGGCAATCCTGTTTAACGTGTCGCTCGTTCTGGGATTTCCTGCAGCGGCCTTCCTAAGGTACAGCCATGAATGGATGAAACGAATCAAGAGTTGCCCGGCATGGATGTGGAAGACAGCCCTCGGATTGGGAGCTTACAGCCTCGTCCTTCCTTTTGATTCAGGTACTCTTTGGGAATTCTCATCCCTCCGATTCCGATCTGGTGATTTCAGGATTTCCGATTGGATTTGACGCGATTACGATTTGCATACTCTACCCGGTTTTAAGGCCAGGTTGTCTGGACGGGCCCGAACTCATAAAGCGAACAGCTGCCTCGATAATGATAGTAGCGCTGGGCGTCATAGCGTTCCTGGCCTATCAGGCCGGATATTTACGCCATCCTTAGAGACACTGATCGCCGTCTGCGGACGTGCGAACATTCTAGCAGTAGATGGCTGACCGGCTCCCCTATCTTGCAACGCAAAGCGCGGCTCCCTACGAAGGGATCGCGCCCATCCCTGTCGCCATACTGCTGGACCAGGTTCGCAGTCTGTACAATGTCGGAGCATTTTTTCGCACGGCCGATGCCGCCGGATGCGAAAAGCTGTACCTGTGCGGAATCACTGGGCGGCCGCCCAAGCCGGGAATCGCAAAAACCGCACTTGGCTCCGAAGAGAAAGTTCCCTGGGAACATCACGCGGACGCGGCGGCGGTGATTCAGAGCTTGCGCCAACGGAATTATGAAATAGCGGCAATCGAAACCAGCGTCCACTCGGTGGATCTTTTCGACTGGCAGCCGCGTTTTCCGGTCTGCATTCTTTTCGGACATGAAGTGGACGGCCTTGGGCCGGCACGGCTGGAACTCTGCGACACCTACGTGCGGATTCCGATGCTCGGCCGCAAACATTCGCTGAATGTGGCCACCGCGGGCGGCGTGGTGATCTACGAGCTACTGCGGAAGTATCGGCGAATGTTGGACAATGCTAAAAGATGAAGCCGTTTCTCGTTTCTCGTTTCTCGTTTCTCGTTGGGCTCGCAGCCGCGTTCCTTAATGCACAGCCGCCTCCTACTATGGCGCCGCCGGTACGCGGGCTCCATGAGATGGTGGGGGCTGCGAATAACTTCGAGGTGGAGGCGGGCTACCGCATCCTCACCCAGGGTGGCAATGCCGTGGATGCTGGAGTGGCCACCGTGCTGGCCGCGAGCGTCACCGAGTTGAGCCGCTTCGGACTCGGGGGCGAAATGCCATTACTGGTGAAAATGGCTGGCAGGCCCACAATCGCCATTAGCGGCATTGGTGTTGCGCCAGCTAAGGCGACCGTCGAATTCTATGAGCACCGCTCGCCCGAGCCTTGGGAGGATGCGGGGCACATGCCGCCGGTCCCGATGCAGGGGATTCTATCGGCCATCACGCCCGGAGTGTTCGACGGCCTGATTCTGGCGCTCGAAAAATACGGAACCAAATCCTTCGCCGAAGTCGCTGAGCCGGCCATCGAGTGCGCCGAGCAGGGTTTCGCGATGCCGGAGGAGTTCGGCAACATGCTGCGCGGCTATCAACGCATCATTACCTTGTGGCCGGACTCGGTGAAGTTCTTTTATCCGGGGGGCGTGCCCACGCCGCGTGGCGAGATCTTCCGGGAGCCGATGCTGGCGAGGACTTTGCGTGAGCTGGTGGCCGCCGAAAAGAAAACGCGCGGGAAGCGCGAGGCCAAGCTCACAGCGGTGCGCGACTTGTTTTATAAAGGCTCCATCGCCAAAAGAATCGCCGATTTCTCCGAGAAGAACGGCGGCTTAATCGCGTACACCGATCTGGCAAACTTCCACGCGGAAGTGGACGAGCCCAAGATGGGGACCTATCGCGGCTACGAGATTTTCAAGCCCGGGTTCTGGACACAGGGGCCGGTGATGATCCAGACGTTGAACATCCTGGAAGGTTACGACCTGAAATCCATGGGCCACAACAGCCCGCAATATCTGCACACCGTGGTGGAGGCGGTGAAGCTGGCGTTTGCGGATCGCGACGAATATTACGGCGATCCCAAATTCAGCAAAATCCCCGAGGAGACGCTGCTCTCGAAAGACTACGCTAGCGAGCGGCGCAGAATGATCGATCCGGAGCACGCCTCCATCGAGCATCGGCCGGGCGGCTTTGGACGGCGCATCACTGTTCCGGCCACGCAGGGCGCGGCGGGCGCGGTGAACGACACAACTTGCGTAAATGTCGTGGATCGCGAAGGCAATGCGTTTTCGGCTACGCCTAGCGGCGCGTGGCTGCCGTCGGTGATCGCGGGCGATACGGGAATTCCGCTCACCAGTAGGCTGCAATCGTTTGTGATGACGCCGGGCCATCCCAATCAGTTGCTCGCGGGCAAGCGGCCGCGCGTCACGCTGAGTCCAACGCTGGTGACGCACGCGGGCAAACTCGAAATGATTATGTCCACGCCGGGCGGAGATAATCAGGACCAGGCTTTATTGCAAGTTTTCCTGAATATTGTGGAATTCGGGATGACGCCGCAGGAAGCGGTGGAAGCGCCGCGATTCCAGACCGAGCATTTCTACAGCTCCTTCGGCAATCACGAATTCGTGCCGGCCAAATTGAATCTGGAGGGACGGATTCCACGGGCCACGGCAGAAGCGCTGACGGCGTTAGGCCATCGAGTGACAGTGGCGGGCGAATGGAGCAATTCGTCCGCGCCGACGGTGATCTGGGTGCATGACGGAGTGCTGAACGGCGGAGCTGATCCACGGCGGGCGCGGTTTATTTTTGGGCGATAGAGGCATTCTGTATTTGGAATGAAGGTGCGAAAAATGCTTCAGATGACATCCAAAATAAAAATGCTGCTCCCAGTTCTTCTAATGATGACCATCTCAGTAGGGAATAGTGCGAGCGCACAGTCAACGGAGCCTCACGCCACCCCTGTGACGAAGGCATCCCTGCGCGCTCAATTGGTCGCCCATGTTGAACCGGCGATCGTCAAGCGTGGCTCGCCGGTTACAGTGAAACTCAGTCTTAAGAACGTCTCCCGTGACCCCGTCCGAGTGCTAGACACGTTCGACGAGCAAGACTATGAATTCCTTGTCGTCGACGGTTCCGGTACGGAAGCCAAAAGAACGGATCTCGGCCGACATCTCATCGAGGACGAAAAAAGGGCATTCCGGGCTAGCCTCAGGCTGATCGAGCAAGGGGAGACGGTCGAAGCATCAATTGAGGTCACCAAGATATATGAGCTGACGGAGCCCAGAACGTATTACGTCCGGGTGATGCGTACTTTGCTTCCAGCGTCTGACAAGGCAGACCCTAAGACAGTGGAGAAGGCGTATCGAACCCTGTAGCATTCACGGTAGTGGAATAGTTAGCGGGGCCGTGCGCCAGAACTTCTGAATTCGGGGACGCGGGGCGCCCCGTCTGAATTCTGACTTCCTGTTTCCCTAGTGCACTTCCTGCGTGGTCGCCGTCGCCGGAGGCTGCGGTGCCACAATCGGCAGCAGAACAATGTTGCTTGTAAACACGCTTTGCGCTATGAACATCTGCGAATTTGCATCCGTCGGCGTACTCGGATCAAGCTGCACCAGCAGACGGTAAACTCCCATGTAGCCGGGCTCCAGGCCGGCGAATATCACGTTCGCGCTTAGTCCGCCTACTTGAGCGTTATCCACCGGCGTGACCGGTGTATTGAACGTGGGGCCGTTATAGATTTGCCCGGTCACTTGCACGGGGTTACCACTAGGACCGTTCACCAGGCCAATTCCCGCCGCAAAGATTGTGATCACCTCGCCTGGGACCGCCGGATTATCCGGCGTTATTGGTGTGCCAGCTGCACTCGAGCAACAGGTAGACTGATTGGCCAACACCGTGATAATGACCAACGCGCCTGAGCTGACGGAGCCTGTAAGGGGGATTCCATCGCCCGGCGGGCCGGGGATTTTGGCAGTCAGGACGATGCGCGTAAACTGGCCGGCCGGCTGCGCGGTGACCTTCTCATCCCCGTTGCTATTGATCAGCGTGATCAATCCATCACGGATGGTAGCCAAAGTATCCGTGGCCTGCACTGTGTAGTTATAGGTGCGGTCCTCGATTCCAATGGTCGCGATGTCGCCCTCCTGGATGGATCCGTCCACGCTCACCACCGCAAGTCCGAAGTCGGAAGTGTGATAGGCGATCACGGGGCGCGGATCCGTGCCTGGCAACGCGAATATGCCAGGGCTGGAGGCCACTACGGGCACGGCAATGTTGACGGTGGCGGTGGTGTCGCCGCCGGTGCGCTCCGTCCTGATAAACGCGGTGACACCGTTCGCGTCGCTCACTTCGAAGGGGAGCTGGGCATTGATTTGCGTTGGCGAAACGTACAGCAGCGGGGCGAGAATCCCGTCGAAGTACAGTTCCACTCCGCCTAACTTTTGGGGATAGTAACCTTGGGCATTGGGAACGCCGGTGGCCGTAGTGTCGCTGAGAAACTTACCGGTGATGGTGACTAGAGTTCCAGGCGCGACGAAGCCGGCATCTTGTCCACCGGACAGATTGGCGCCCGCAGCGGTAGCCGTTTCAGTGGGTGTGCCGCTGGTAGAAGCGGCCGCCACTACCACAGAGTAAGTGACATTGTTGCCGGGCAGGCCCGATACTCTGGCCGTCAATACTACTTGGCTAACGGCCACATCCGCCGAAGCGATGACGTTGGGATCGGGTTTACCAATATTGGCACCAGCTACTCCGTTAATCAAATTCGTGATATTCAGAATGATCGTGTCGAGGGTGTCATTATTGACAACGGTGTATTCGTAAGTAGCAGTATTGATCGTTACCGTGATGGTGTCCGTGGCTGTGATGGTGCCGCCCAACGTGATGGATCCGAGAGCTGACACGATGAGGCTGGCGGCGTTCGTAATACCGTTCACGGGGATTACCGGAAGCCCCGGCGTGAACACCAGCACGCGCCGGTCATAAGGATCGCTCACGTACAGATTGGCCCCGTCCCAAGCCAACGACATAGGAGTACGGATCTGAGCGGGGCTGGAGCGCAGCACGTTGCTGTTGGGATCGAACGTGTCGGTGCTGTCCGTCACTCGGTCGGTGAATTCGTCGGGTTGGCCTATCACAATGTCGGCATTTTGGCCGCTCTTAGTAGGAATGCTATTGAAGACCACCACGCGGTCATTGCCTCCGTCGGCGATGAACAGCTGTGTGCCATCCGATAGCGCGTATCTGGGCAAGCTCAAGGTGCCATAACAGCTGGCCGGATAAGTGGGGTTGCCATTCGCGTCATTGCCGTTGGTCTTGCAAAGGGCAGCAGCGTTGTTATCAACCTCGCTGACCAGATCCGGCTGGCCGATGGCTACGTCGGCCGGTTGGTTGGTTTGCGTCGGGATCGAATTCCAAATCAATACGCGGGCGTGTCCCAGGTCCGCGACGTACAACCGCTGGCCGTCGGATGTCACAGAAACCGGCGAAAAAAGGTTGCTCGCTGTGGGAGTCAGATCGAGTGTTGTAACAGGAGGCGCGGTGTTGAAATCCGGTTCGCCCAGCACGTAATCGGCAGCCTGATAATTGCTGGTCGGAATGGTGTTCCACACCATAATGCGGCTATTGTCCGTGTCCGCCACAAACAGCTGTGTCCCCTGAATCCAGACGCCCTGGGGACCGCGCATGCCTTTGTTACTGGTTGCGGCATTTAGGGTGGTGAAGTCCGGCTGCCCCAGCACGAGGTCCGCGGGCGCCCCGTTCGTGGTGGGAATGCTCTTCCAGAGCAGAACCCGGTTGCTATCGGTGTCCGCGACTACCATAATCTTGCCGTCCGTCGCGACCGCGGAGGGATTCGTAAACCCGCTCTGCGTCAGGTTAGGATTGCTTCCCGAGAAATCCGTCTGTCCGACTACCACGCTGGCGCTGCCAATGTGATCGTTTCCAACGCAAACCGGACAACGGGTTCCTTGCGGGATCTCGACGGTCGGCGAAGGGATCATAGTGGAAAGGTTGGTATAAAGCAGAACGCGGTTCTGAACGGGGGTGGCTTGGATGTGGTTGGAATCCACGACGAACAACGTGTTATTCGCGTACGCCAAGCCGCTGCACGCTCCCAGTACGTATTGCGTGGGAGTGCCGATATCCTGTTGGGTGAAATTGACCTGGCCAATTACGATACGGGCCGCCTGGCCGGTCATGAAATCCATGGCGGTGGCTGCCATGGCCACTCCGGACGTAATGGTTGTGATGAATGCTAATAGACAGAGCTTCATTAGATTGAACTTCGCGGGTTAACGACCCAGTATAACAACCTCGGACGGATTCAGTCGGGCTTCGGTTTCCTTTTCACGGTTTCAAGGGCTGCGAGTGTTGCAACCTCTGCAACAGGCGTGAAGCCCGCGCACACTAATCCGCTCGAAATCATATAGCTTCTATACCAGCCGGACTTCGTAGCACGACGGCTGCCAGACTCTCCTAGGACAAGTCTCTGACTTGTCCGGAGCAAGCCAGAGGCTTGCCCTACGAGGCCGGGTGATACAATCTTCATTTGTCTACTCAGACGAACAGTTTGATCGAACGGTCTGGCCGCTGGTTTCTAGACTCTGGAATTCAGGAATCGAGCGGTGGAGTTGCCCGATACTACCGGTCTGACCTGGGAGCAAATGCGGGCGTTTCCACCGAAATAACCGGCTACGCCGTGAGCACGCTGCTGTATCTGCACCAGCGGACCAGCCTGCCGCCATACCTGGAAGCCGCTCTGCGCGCCGCTCGATTCCTGGCGAAGACGGCTTGGGATGCTCGCCTCGGCACCTTTCCCTTCGAGCACTCGAAGAACGGCACCCAGCCGCGCGCCCTGGCCTACTTTTTCGATTGCGGCATCATCGTGCGCGGGCTGCTAGCCGCATGGCGCGTGTCGCAAGACGATCAGTTGCGGGAGACTGCGATTGCCGCAGGCCGGTCGATGGCGCTGGATTTTCGCGCGGCGGAAGCCATCCATCCCATTCTCGCTTTGCCGGACAAGCATCCGCTGGCTCATGAGGCTCGCTGGTCGGCTACTCCGGGGTGTTACCAGTTGAAATCCGCCATGGCCTGGTACGAGCTTTTTGAGACTACCGGAGGCACGGAATTTCTGCGGGCGTACGAAGCTGCCGTCGAATCCGCGCTCCGCAGCGAGCGCGACTTTCTGCCCGGCGCCTCGAGCCGCGAGCAGGTTATGGATCGCCTGCATGCTTATCTTTACTTCTTGGAGGGGCTGCTGCCAGTTCTGGATCGTTCGGAGTGCGTGGAGGCCTTCCGGACCGGCCTGGATCGCGTGGCGGCGTATGTCGGGGAAATAGCTCCAATCTTTGTCCGTTCCGACGTTTATGCACAACTCCTGCGGGCGCGGCTGTATGGCGAGAGCCTGGCCGGGATTCCGCTCGATCTCGGAGCGGCCACGCATGAGGCGGAGCTGGCCGCCAGCTTTCAGCTGGAATCATCCAATGCGCGCGTGGACGGCGGATTTTTTTTCGGACGTAAAGGCGCGGATGCCTTGCCCTACGTAAACCCCGTTTCTACCGCGTTCTGCTTGCAGGCGCTAACTCAGTGGGACGACCGCAAGAACAATGCGTTCGAGGCTAGCCGCCACGTACTGATTTGAGCGAAACCGTCAAGGTCCTGTTCGCTTCGGGCTCCGAGGACCTGATTCCCACAGCGATCGAGCACATGCGGAAGATCCTTCCGGAGCTCCCGCTGGTGGTGGTTTCCGAATTTGCACCCGAGCGCGTGGATTGGATTCCCTTCCCCGTCTCGCGGGGATTCTGGGAAAACCTCGCGCTGTTCCGCTGGCATTTTCGGGGCCGGAAGATCCGGATTTCGGCCGTGATTCTGCAGCCGCGGATGCCCTACTGGCGGATGCGCTTCGTTGCATTTTTCCTGTCGCCCTGGAATTTTCTGGCGTTCAACGAAAGTTTCGGGCACTTCATGTTGCGGCCGGTATCGACCGTAACCATTCTCCGTCACATCCTTTGGCGGACGCGAAATTTCCTGGTCTGGCATTTCTCGCCGGGTGGAACGGCGTACACGTTTTTTTGGCGCGTGGGGCATCCGACCGCATTCCGCAGGCCGTTGCTGAACTTGTGTGCAAAAGGCGCGGGCTTCCAGGCTGGCCTGCTCAAAATCGTTCTGCCGGCGCGTTCCCTCGCTATGGATCCGGGGCCCCGTCCGGCAGGCATTTCCGTGGTGATACCTTCTCGAAACGGCCTGGATCTGCTGCGTGCGATGCTGCCCGAAGTAGTTCGCCAGGTGGAACAGATGGGCGGTGAAATCATTGTGGTGGATAACGGCTCCGACGACGGAACCCCGGATTTTCTTAGAAGCGAATATCCGGGCGTGGTGTTGGAGGTGTCGACGGAAGCCTTGTCATTTGCGCGGGCCGTCAACGCCGGTATTCGGAAATCCCGTTATGCGCACGTCTGCTTGCTGAACAACGACATGCTGGTGGAACCGGGGTTTTTCGCCGCACTCAGCGCGGCCTTCCGTGCAGTCCCGGACTTATTTTGCTCCACCGCGCAAATCTTCTTTCCAGAAGGTGTGCGTCGCGAAGAAACCGGGAAAGCCGTGATGGCGATCGCCTCCGACCGTAAGCGGGCCGATTTCCCGGTGCGCTGCGAGCTGCCCTTCGCCAGCGAAGATCTGAGCTACGTTCTTTATGGAAGCGGCGGATGCTCGCTTTTTGATGGGCGCAAGCTGCTCCTGCTAGGCGGCCTCGATGAGATATATGAGCCTGCTTATGTGGAAGATCTGGATCTTGCATTCCGCGGCTGGCAACAAGGTTGGCCTTCTGTTTTTGCTGCAGGCGCTCGCGTATTGCATCGGCACCGCGCCACCACGTCGCGGTATTACACGCCTGAATTTCTGGACCGGATTCTGGAGCTGAACTACCTGCGGTTTCTGGCGCGCACCATCGGCAGCCGGCGAATATTCCGCAGGCTCTGGCGCGAAGCCATCAACCGGCTCAATCTTCTGAGCGGGCAAACCAATCCCAATCCGGCTGCGCTGTGGGCTTTGGCGCAAGCCTGGCGCGCGCCGTTTTGGACCTCTCGGATTCCGGCGGCTGCGCTCCCGGATGAGCACATCCTCGCCATCGGCAGTGGCGCCGTTACGGTGATCCCCGGGCACGCTCCACGCAATAAACCTGTGGTTCTGGTGGCCACTCCTTACCTGCCTTTTCCGCTGGCTCATGGCGGCGCCGTCCGAATGTACAATCTGATGCGCCGTGCCGCTCAGGACTATGACCAGGTGCTGGTAGCTTTCTCGGGTGATCCTCGCGAGCCTGCTGAACTTCTGGAAATTTGTACTGAAGTCGTTTTGGTGAAGCGCCCAGGGACGCACCTGCTGCCCTCGACCAGCCGGCCGGACATCGTCGAGGAGTTTGATTCGCCGGCCTTTCACGCCGCGCTCCGCCAGACAGTTCGCAAGTGGAAACCAGTGCTCGCGCAGCTCGAGTTCACTCAAATGGCCCAATACGCGATCGATTGCTCGCCTGCCAAGACTGTTCTGGTGGAGCACGACGTGACATTGGATCTTTACCAGCAACTGCTGGCGCAAGGGGACGACTGGGAGTTGCGCCGCCAGTTGAAGCGCTGGATCCGGTTTGAGACTGCGGCTTGGACGCAGGTGGACCGCGTGGTAACGATGTCGGAGAAAGACCGCGGGTTGGTATCCGGGCACGCGCATGCCATCTGTCTTCCAAATGGCGTGGACATCGATCGATTTCGTCCCGCCGAGGGCGCCCCAGATCCGCGCCGTCTGCTGTTTATCGGATCTTTCGCGCATCTGCCTAACGTGCTAGCGGTGGATTTTTTCCTGCGCGAGGCCTGGCCGCAATTGAAAGCGGCGGGCGCAACGCTCCACATTATCGCGGGCGCGCGGCATCAGTATTATTTGGATCGGTACCGCGATCGCCTCCAGCCGGATCTCGCGCAGCGCGGCATTGAGATCGAGGATTTCGTGGCGGACGTGCGCCCGGCTTATCAGCGGGCAACTTTGGTGGTGGCTCCGCTGGTGGCTTCCGCCGGTACGAATATCAAGATCATGGAGGCGATGGCGATGGGCAAGGCTGTCGTCAGCACTCCGGCGGGCATCAATGGGCTGGATCTGAATCCGGGTGTCGATGTGATGATTGCGAATACCGGAACCGAAATGGCGCGAGCGATTCTGGAATTGATTGAGAATCCGGCGCAGAGGCAGAGCATGGAGCGCCAGGCGCGGCTTACGGTAGAGCGATCATTCAATTGGGATGTGATCGCGCGTAGGCAGAAGCAGCTTTATGAGGAGCTAGCCTAACTTCCGCGCGAACACGGCGTAGTCCAGTGGCCCGAAGAATTCTTTCCGAAACGCTTCCGGCAATTCCGCGAGCGACGGCATGCTTTCAATGGCGGGATTCAGCCGCTCCACCTCAATCCCTCCGAACCCGGCCTCTTCCAGATAAAAGCTCATCAGCGCCGGCGGGATAGGATGACGGTGGGTGGGATCCAGATAGAAATGCGTAGCGAAAATTGCGAGACATTCCGGGTTGGGCGTCTCGATGGCGAGCAACGCGCCGGTTCGCAGTTTCGCGTGCGCCAATTGGAGCAGCTCCGGCAAGCGCTCCGGCGGAAGATGCTCCACCACCTGGGAACAAACCATTCCGCCCAGTGAGGAATCCGGCAGCCCGCGCAAGTAAGCGAACAGATCGGCCGATTCCACTTCGAGCCCTTTGCCGCGGCTGACGGCGAGCGAATCTTCATTCAGGTCGATACCAACCGCTTGAATGCCGGCTTCGCGAAAAACTTCCAGCATTTCCCCACGGCCGCACCCGATATCCAGCACCGGAGCGTGTTCCCGGAATCGGCTGGCATATATTTGCTGCCGTTGTTGGATGGCAGCTTCTGAGCCTCGGAACTTCTCGGCGAACTTCAGCCAATCAATATCCTGGAAAGCGGCTGGGGCGGGCGTCGCTGCGATCGCGGGTGCGGCGAAGGAAGCCTTCTGCCGGATGGCGCGCAGCTCCGCGTGAATTATGGTTTCGTATTCCAGCCGGATTCGGTCGAGATCGGCCCAAAACCTCTTCTGAAGCTCATCCATCTGGGCCGCGACGTTGTGCTGGATAGCCTCCGCCGACCGTCCCAAGGCCGCTTCAAAATTCTCATGTTGGGCCCGCATCTGCTCCCGATAGCTGGCGTCCATGGTAGTGACGCGATATTGAAAGGCGTTCAACTGATCGCTAACGCTCCTAAGAAAAGCAATCTCCACGCTTGCCAGCTTTTTCTCCCACTCCACGCGCCAGTGGGACCAATGTGTCCGGATGTCATTTAGTAGTTCGGTGGCATCGGCATCCGCACTCGCAACCACCGCTAAACGCGCCGAGAGAGTGGCTACGGCGCGATTCGAATCGTTGAGCGCGTCAATGGTAGCTTGCACGCATCCCAGCATCGCGCGATTGAATTCCACCTGTTCCCGCACGTGCCAGTTGAGCGCACGCGACACTAGCCGTTTCATGGCTTGTGCGATGGAATTCACCAGTCCCGGCGGGCGAGGATTCACCGAGCCAATGCTAGCCACTTTGCCTTCGGCCGCATCTCGCGCGTGCAGCAACGGCGTCATGTCCGCAAGGGGAACGTCGCCCGGCGCTGTGCCATTGGGATGCCGGGCGCGAACACGCTGGCGGATTTCCGCGATAACCGCGGCTAGCTCTTCACCCTTTGGATCCATGCTCACTTGCGTTTCTTACCTCGAGAAGCTTTGCTCCAATCCGCTGTGATTTTGGTGTACACTCCGCCGCGCGGCGTAAATTCCCCAATGACAATAGCCGAAACGGGCCGGCAGGCTTTTACCACATCGCGCAAAAACCGGTTGACAACATTTTCCTGGAATATACCGAGATTGCGATATGCCAGCGTGTACATCTTCAGCGACTTCAACTCCAAACATTCTTTATCGGGAACATAGCGGAGGGTGATCTCGCCATGATCGGGCAGTCCGGTCCGCGGACAAACTGATGTGAACTCGGGCATCACAATTTCGATTTCGTAGCCGGGATATTGATTCGGCCAAGTCTCGATTTCTGGCAGCGGTGCGTGCACGCCGGCGCTGGCCTGTTGATCCGTATATTGACGCTTCATTGGGCTGGAATTAAGGTTCTGGCCAGCAGATCCAGGAACAGGCCGACATCCGTCACCACGCCCACGGCCTGGCCGGTTCCGCGATCGCTGACTTTAGTGGCCACCGCTGGATTGATATCCACGCACACAATTTTCACCCAGCTTGGCAGCATGTTGCCCACGGCGATGGAATGCAGCATCGATCCTAGACAGAGCACCAGTCCCGCTCCTTTCAACTGCTCGGCGTAAGCGTCCTGCGCCTGGTTCATGTCGGTGATGGCATCCGGCAGCGGACCATCATCGCGCAGGCTTCCGGCCAGGACAAATGGCACGTTGGCGCGCACGCATTCATACATGATGCCGCTGCGCAATCGTCCGCTCTCTACCGCGCCGCGTATGTTTCCGCAATGATAAATGGCGTTGATGGCACGCATGTGATTGCGATGACCATGTTCTTCCTGGCGTCCATCGCTTTGGCGGATTCCAAGGGATGTGCCGAGCAGAGCAGCCTCAATATCGTGGACGCCCAGCGCATTGCCGCTGAGCAAGGCGTTGATGTATCCTTCGCGAATCAGTTTCGAGAGTGGAGGAGCGCCGCCAGTGTGAACTACAACTGGGCCAGCCACTGCGACAATTTTCTGTCCGGCTGAACGGGCGTGCTCAATCAGCGCCGCAGTCTGCTTCACAGCCGTCTCCACCTGACGCTCGGAAGAGATTCCATTGCTCATGAATGCGAAGGCCAGGCGATCGCGTTCCTTGGACTCCGGAGTTACGCGGATGCCGCGCATTCCCGTCACCACTTTGTCGCCCGCCCGAACGTCGCGCAAGCGGCGGCACCAGGCTTCGTCACCGGCCACCACCACCAATGCGTCCATGCGCTGGTTTTGCACTTCTACCCACTGATTGTTGCGCCGCACGTAGGTCTTGTGATTTGTGGTGGAATAAAAATCCTCGGGAGCGCAGCGATCGCGCTCCACGGCGCGAAGTTCGGCGTCGCTTGAATCCACCATGGAACAGCCCAGGCCAAGCAATTGTGAGAGCATCCGCTGCATGGAGTCAGCATCCGGAGCCTCGATTTTTAGCCGGAGGTTGGACGGCTCGCTGTTGGTGCGCCCGATGCTGAACTGCTCCACTTCGAAGCGTCCGCCGTGCTCGACCACGCTGTCGAAAATCTGCTCCATGATGTGCGAGTCAATCAAATGACCCTGCGCTTCCACGCGCTCCTGCAGCGGAAGCGTCACATTGGGGGAACTCATAATCCTAGATACAGAATAGCTTCTGGAAGCGCTGGTTTGGTGAAGTGTTATGCTTGCCATTCATATGCGGCGAATGTTTGTAGCTCTGCTGTTGTTTCCTGTCATTTCTATCACGCAGGAGAAAACCGATTCACTGGACCATCTAGCATCGGATTTCTGGAAATGGCGCGCCGTCTATCGGCCTTTCACCTTCGACGACATTCCGCGCATGGAGCGCACGGGCGGAACGCGGAACTGGTCGGAAGCTTCGGTTTCCAGACAGCGCGCAGATCTCTCGGCATTCGAGCGCCGCTGGGGAGCCATGCGCCCGGAAGGCTGGCCGATTGGCCAAAAAGTGGACTACCGGCTGATGGGGTCGGCGCTGGCGCGCGTTCGTTGGGAATTGGATGTTAATCCGCGCTGGCGGCGTGATCCGACGTTTTATATCGAGCAGACGGTCGGCGCGCTCGAAGAGGAGTTCCTGCCTCCGCCGCCATTCAGTGATGATCGGTTGCGCGAGATTATCGAGCGAGCGGAGAACACTCCTTCTATCCTGGACCAAGCCAAGACGAATCTGAAGGCCGTGAAACCGTTCGCACAATTGGCGATTGATTCGCTCTCTGATATTGATGCCAGGTTCAAGCGAGTAGATGCTGGTGTCTCACCGTTGATGGCGAGCGATCAGAGCGCTCGCTTCCAGGCAGCCATGAACAAGGCCAGCCAAGCATTGGTCGTTTATCGCGAATGGTTGAAGCAAAATTTGTCCGCGATGCAGCCGGACTTTGCTCTCGGCGAAAAAGCCTATGGATTCTTTCTGCACCGCGTGGCGCTGCTGCCCTATACGCCCGAGCAGTTATTGATCATGGCGCGTCAGGATTTCGATCGGGTGTTGGCCATGGAGATTTACGAACACCAGCGCGATCTGAAGGCGCCCGAATTGAAAATGGCCGCAACGCCTCAAGATGAAATCGCGCGTATGGTGCACGATGAAGCGTCCATTCGCGGTTACCTGGTCGAGCATCAGATCCTGACTGTTCCTTCCGATCTCCCGCATTGGACGCTGCGCCTTGCGCCCGACTATGTTGCGGCCTTCGACGGATTCGGCGAGCTGGATGATTTCACCGGCACGTCGCGCCTCAATCAGGATGGAACGCGCTGGATCCAGCCGCCCTCCGCCGATCTGCCCTACTTCCACAAAGCCTACGCGAATGACACACGCACAACGGGTGTCCATGAAGGCGTGCCGGGACATTTCTTCCAATTGTCGCTGGCGTGGCGCAATCCGGACCCGATCCGGCGCCAGTACTACGATTCTGGCGCGAATGAAGGAATCGGTTTTTACGCGGAAGAGATGATGCTGCAGGCCGGGCTTTATGACGACAGTCCCCGGACGCGCGAGATTATCTACAATTTTGCGCGGCTGCGCGCGCTGCGGGTGGAGGCGGATGTGAAACTTGCTCTCGGCGAGTTCTCGATCGGCCAGGCAGCCGACTACCTGGCGCGTACCGTTCCGATGGACCGAAAAACAGCCGAATCCGAAGCCGCGGATTTTTCCACCGCTCCAGGATTAGCCATCGCGTATGAAATCGGCAAGCTGCAGATTGAAGGGATGTTGGCGAAGCGCCGCTTAGAATTGGGTGACAAGTTCAACCTCCGCGAGTTTCACGATTATGTGTGGAGCAACGGTAACGTGCCGCTGTCATTGCAGCGGTGGGAGCTGCTGGGCCTGGATGATGAACTCAAGAGAGTGGACGAATTGGCGAAGTAGGTGAATCTTAACTCTTGGCAGGCTGAATGCCTGCCCCACTTGTTTTGCGCTTCAACCAAGCCACTATCTGCTCGCCATGTTTGTCGGGCGGGAACACCGGATAAAAAACTTTCTCGATCTTTCCGTCTTTCACCACCAAGGTCAAGCGCTTGATCAGGACCATGCCATCGAATGTAAAGGTGGGCAGGTCCAGTGCGTGAGTGAGCTTGAGATCCACATCGCTTAAGATTTCGAAGGGCAGATGCAGGCGCTCCACCACTTCCTTCTGATACTCGGTGGTTTGCGTGGACAGTCCGAATATCACGGCGCCTAGAGCCTTCACTTCCTGATTGTGATCACGCATCGAGCAGGATTGCGGCGTGCATCCGCGCGCGCCCGGTATTTCGTCCCAGTTGGAAGGCACCGAAGTGCCGGGCGTGCCCGTGCGCGGGTAGGCATAAACAATCACGCGCCCGCTCAACGGATCCGCCAGATTCACCATGCGTCCCTTCGTCGATCGTAGGGCGATGCTTGGGAATTTCATGCCGGGCAAATGGTCGCAAGCACCGTCATCCAGCGGGACAGGCAAGTTTGGCGGAAGCTGCATGAAACTGTCGGGTTGTTGAGCCATGGCAGGAAGGGAAGCGCCGATCAAAATACCGAGATTGCGCCGCGTCATCCATTTATTATAGGACGGGTTGCCGTAAAGTGGTGTGGAAGCATTCCACAATTTCCGCCCGCAGCCACGCGTCCGCTGGATCGTCGGCCGTGTGCTGGTGCCACAGCAGGCGCATGTGAAAAGGTGGAAGCCGCAGCGGCGATTTGCGAACCTCCAGCGGGAGTTTCTTGCGGAAGCGTGCGGCCAGTCCAGCGGGCACCACCGCGATCAGGTCGGATTCGGCAACGACGTAGGGAACGGTGAGGAAGTGCGGTGTAGCGGCCTGCAATCGGCGCCGCAGCCCATGGCCGGCTAAGATATTGTCGATCAATCCGCGAGTATCGGAGCGATAGAACACGGCCACGTGGCTGGCTGCGGCGAATTGCCGCAGCGTGAGCCGCTTTCGCATTAACGGATGTCCCTTGCGTGCCATACAGACGTTTTCTTCCACGAACAGGTCGCGCGAGTAGGTGCCGGGTTCGAGCGTGTTCGCTTCGGGGAAGAATCCGATGGCCGCGTCGCAGGCGCCCGAGCGAAGCTCTGCTTCAGGCGCGATGAAGATTCTATCCAGCCGGCGCACCACAATCTGCACCTCCGGCGCGCGATGCTGAATCCGCTGCAGCAATGGGCCCAGCAGCAGAAGCTCGGCGTAATCCGTCATCGCCAGGCGAAAGCTGCGGGTGCTGACGGCCGGGTCGAAGCGGGGACGTTCCGCCAGCGCGGTTCGGAGCTGCGTTAAGCCGCTGCGCACCGGCCCTGCCAGCTCCAGTGCGCGAGCCGTAGCCGTCATACCGCGCGCGGTTCGGATAAAGAGCGGATCGGAGAAGGTGGCGCGCAGACGCCCCAGCGCGTTGCTCATGGCGGGCTGGCTCAGGCCAATGCGGTCCGCGGCCCGGCTGACGCTACGCTCCTCGATCAGCGCTTCAAAGGCCAGCAACAGATTGAGGTTGACGGACGTGATATTCATGCTGTGAATAGTCTATCGTCAGTAATATCAATGGACCAAATTTAGCCTTCGTACGTTTAAGAATGTATGCGGATGAGAACTCTTTTCCTGATTCTGATTACCTGGGTATCTTGCGCAGCCCAGCCGAAATTTCCGGATACGCCAGCGGCGCGCCAGTTCAACGCGTGGCTTACAGCCTTTAATGACCCGGACCCGGCGCTCTTTCAGCGGTTCTCCGAGAAGAATTTTCCCAAACGGCAGGGCGACAGTGACCAGGATCGCGACTTCCGCCAGCAGACCGGAGGGTTCGAGTTCATCAAGGCCGAGCAATCCACGGAATTGCGTTTCACCGGGTTGGTAAAGGAGCGCAATTCCACTCAATACGCCCGCTTCGTCATTGAAGTGGAAGCGGCGGAACCGCACCTGATCTCGAACATGGGCCTGCGGGCCATCGACAATCCCAATGAACCTCCGCCGTCGCGCCTGAGCGAGACGGACTTGCTCGCAGCGCTACGCGCGAAGCTGGATCAGGAAGTGGCCGCGGACCGCTTCTCCGGCGCGGTTCTGCTGGCCAAGAACGGCCAACCCGTCTTTACGGCGGCCTACGGACTAGCCGACCGCGAGAAAAAGATTCCCAACAAACTGGACACCCAGTTCCGCATCGGATCCATGAACAAAATGTTCACCGCAGTGTCGATTCTGCAGTTGGCGCAGGCGGGCAAGCTGCAGCTCACCGATCCATTGGGAAAATATCTCACCGATTATCCGAACAAGAATGTCGCTTCCAAGGTCACCATTCATCATCTGCTTACTCACACCGGAGGCACGGGCGATTTCTTTGGCCCGGAATTCGACGCGCATCGCTTGGAGCTTCGCGCACTCAAAGATTACGTCAAACTCTACGGGACGCGCGACCTGGCTTTCGAGCCGGGCAGCCGCTGGGAGTACAGCAATTATGGTTTTCTTCTGCTGGGCCTGATCGTCGAAAAGGTCAGCGGGCAAGATTATTACGAGTATGTCCGGGAACATGTCTACAGACCTGCGGGAATGAAATCGACCGATTCGTTGCCCGAAGATCAAATAGTGCCGAACCGTTCCGTCGGCTACATGAAAGAGCGCGATGCGCCGTGGAAGCCGAACACGGGCACGCTGCCTCCGCGTGCGACCTCGGCGGGCGGCGGCTACTCAACCGTAGAGGATCTTCTGCGATTTGCGAACGCGTTGAACAGCCACAAGCTGCTGAATGAGCGTTACACCGAATTGCTGACCACCGGCAAGGTGGAGACCGGGAATGGAGGCAAGTATGCATATGGATTCGGCGATAACAGCGAAGGTGGGGTCCGCTGGTTCGGCCACGGAGGCGGAGCTCCGGGCATGAATGGCGATCTCAAGATTTTTCCGCAGTCCGGCTACGTCATCGCGGTGCTGGCGAATTTGGATCCACCGGCCGCCGGCCGCATTTCGGAATTCATCGCTCAGCGCTTACCGCAGTAACGCAGCGCTCCTGACTTTCGCCGATCGATTCTTTCCCGGAGGCGGCCCCGTCGGGCAGACGTTTTACCTAGGCGAACAACCTGGGGCGGAAGCCGTTCAAGTGATCGGTGTCGCGAAAGACGCGCATTATACTGGTGTGCGCTCCGAGGTGAAGCCGACTGTATACCTGCCTTACACCGACAGCCTGACTGGTCTGCATCAGATGACGTTTGTCGTCCGGACAGTGCTGCCACCGCTGGCCATCGCCGGCGCAGGGCGGTTAGTTGTCGCCGCGACGGACCGCTCGATGCCTGTGGCGGAGATGAAGACCGAAGAGCAGCAGATCGATGAATCGATCGCGACCGAGCGGCTTTCGCCGCATTCGTTAGCGCGTTTGGCGGTGTCGCTACGCTGCTGCCGCCATCGGGCTTTATGGCGTGATGGCGTACGCAGTAGCGCGGCGAACAGCGGAGATCGGAATCCGGCTTGCGCTGGGAGCCCGCCGCGCCACCGTCCAATGGATGGTACTGCGCCAGAGTCTCTGGACGGTCGCGCTTGGCCTCGCGATCGGGATTCCTGCGGCCCTGGCGTTGACTCGCTTCGTTCGGAGTATTTTGTATGGGATTCAGCCTACCGATCCGGCCAGTTTCGTTGTGGCGGCGATTCTAATAACGGCTGTGGGCGCGGTGGCAGCCTGGATACCCGCTCGCCGCGCCTCACGCGTAGATCCCATCCAAGCCTTGCGGAATGAATGATTACTACATCTGTCCTTCATCAGCCGAGGGTCCGTAAATCGCCGGAACCGCAATATCGTTGAGGCGCAAATACACACCTAACTGGGCGCGATGGTGGATGGTGTGGTTCATCACAAAACCGCGTATGCACGCGATGCGCGGCATGGTGAATAACGTCTTGCCGGCTGCTAGCAGCGACCACGGCTTCAGAAGTTGTTCGTCGCTTGATCCCGCGATGGCCGCCCGTGCCGCCACCACGTTTTTATCGAACTTTTCCAGGAGCTCTTTGTTCGAAGTCACTGGCTCCTCTTTATACGGTGGGGCGCCGGGAGGTGCGATATCGAACGA
>JBEKJJ010000101.1:0-23043 GCA_050011295.1 Bryobacteraceae bacterium | reverse complement strand
TAGCGGCTTGGCGTGGTTCCCAGTTCACGGCGAAACATCGAAATGAAGGCGCTGGGGCTGTCGTAGCCGGCTTCCAGCGCAACGTTGGTTACCGGCTCGCCTGCCGCGAGCAATCGCAGTGCATGCAGCAGGCGCAGCCGCTGCCTCCATTTTGCAAATCCCATGTTGGTTTCCGAGCGGAACAGACGCTCGATGGTCCGTGGGCTCGCGCCGGCGTGCTTCGAAATTTGTTCCAGCGATCCTGGCTCGGCCGGATTTGCTTTGAGGAGTTCAGCAACTTTTGCGGCGCGGGCATCGCGGGGCATGGGTAGTTGCAATGGCGCTGCCGGCAGCGCCTCAATCTGGTCCAGGATTACGGCGATCAGGCGCGCTTCGGACGGAATGCTGCGCTGAAGCGTCTGGCGATTGACGGCATCCAAAATCAACTCGCGTAGCAGCGGCGGGACGTTCACCGAGCAGCAGACTTTGAGCAGACTCTTTGAAATGCCCGGCAGCAGATAGAGCGTCCGCATGGATACGGCGCCGGACATTTCGACGCTGTGTTCGACATTGGCTGGGATCCAGACGGCGCGATGCGGAGGCACCACCCAGGAGCCATTGGCAGTGTGGATGGTCATCACTCCTTCGGAGGCATAGAGCAGTTGATGCCAATCATGAGAATGCGGAGGAATGACATGGCCGGGCGAGTAAGTGGCGGCGAGGGTGCGGATGACAATATCGACCGTTTGACGTGTACGCGACACTACCTGGCAGTTTAGCGCAAGACCGCCAGCAGGTTTGGCGGCTACCATGTCAAGAGATGGCCAATAACGTTCGACATTTTTCGATCAACGCCGACGATATCGCGCGGGCGCGGCAGTTTTACGAGAAGGTTTTCGGATGGAAGTTCGAGCCGTGGGGACCGCCTGGGTTTCTTCTGATCCAGACCGGGGATGAGAAAGATCCAGGGATACAAGGTTCGCTGCAAGGGAGGCGCGAATTGGTGCCAGGGCAGAGAATGACCGGATTCGAATGCACCGTTTCGGTGGAAGACGTGGACGCGATCGCGAAGGCCGTGGTGGCGAATGGCGGCAAAGTGATTATGCCGAAGGTGACCATTCCAACGGTGGGACGATTGATTTTTTTTCAGGATCCGGAGGGGAATGTGGCGGGGGCGATGCATTATGATGCGGATGCGAAGTGAAGTGAATTTTTAGCCGCGAATGAACGCGAATGAACGCGAATGAACGCAAATAAAACATTCGCGTTTATTTGCGTTCATTCGCGGCCAGCTCTGTGTAGAACACCTTTAGCTTTTGCCGATAGCGCGGACCGGCTGTCTCCAGGATGTCATTGTGGCCGGCGCCTTCTACCACCCAGAATTCTTTCGGCGATGGTGCGGCCGCGTAGAGTGCTTGGCCCAGGCGCGGTGGGATGATCTCGTCGTGGTCGCCTTGGATGAAGAGTTTGGGGGCTTGAATATGGCCGATCTTCTGAACAGAATTGTAGCTGCGGACCAGCAGCGGGCCCAGGATCGGGAGAATGCTTCCGGCCACGTCGCTCGCGGACGTGAATGGAGCTTCCAGAATCACGGCGGCGCAGGGATGGTGCGAGGCCAGATCGATGGCGACTGCGGTACCTAGCGATTCACCGTGTAGAATAATTTGGCCGGCGCGATAGCCCATACCTGATAGGTGCGCGAAGGCTGCTTCGCCATCCAAATAGAGGCCTTGCTCGGTGGGACGGCCGCTGCTTTTGCCGTAACCGCGGCAGTCCAGGATTAAAATCGAGGATCCGGCCGCGACGATTTCTTGAATGTGAGGCAGACGGTGCGTGATGTTGCCGGCGTTGCCGTGCAGGTACAACGTCACCCAGCGCGCGCCTTCGCGGGCAACAAACCAGGCATGCAGTCGCACGCCATCCTGCGTGTCGATCCAGACATCGGTCGCGTGCACCTGGTGTTGCATGTCCCAGAATCCTTCCGGATATTTGGATGGATAGTAGATGGAGCGGTTGGCGAAGTAATAGAGCGCGCCGCACGTCCACACGGCTAGGATGGGCCAGGCGATGTAGCCGGGAACTCGCAACATCTTACGGCTCCCGCGTGCTGCGCTCAACTGCCGAGAGATCGGAAGCTATTAGGGCAAATTGATCGAGTGCCGCTTGCAGATCTTCCACGATCTCGGCGGCCAGGATGGCCGGGTCGGGGAGATCGGAAGAGTCACCGAGGCTGTCATCTCTGAGCCAGAAGATGTCGAGGTTGGCTTTGTCCCGCTTCAAAAGGTCCTCATACGAGAAGCGGTGGAAGCGCTCCGTTTCGGTACGCTCGTGGCGGTTGGCGGGATTGTAGCTGCGGACGAAGTCGTCGAGGTCGGCGCGGGTTAGGGTGTTAGTCTTCAGTGTGAAGTGCTTATTGGTGCGGAGATCATAGATCCAGAGCGCCTGGGTCCAGGGCTTCTCGCCCGCCGCTTTGCGGTTGAAGAAGAGCACATTGGCCTTGACTCCCTGCGCGTAGAAGATGCCGGTAGGGAGCCGGAGCAGAGTGTGGACATCGCAATCGTGCAGCAGCCGTTTGCGAATGGTTTCACCTGCGCCGCCTTCGAAGAGCACGTTGTCCGGCACCACAATCGCCGCGTGGCCGTTAATCTTGAGCAGGCTGCGAACATGCTGCAGAAAGTTGAGTTGCTTGTTACTGGTGGTAGCCCAGAAGTCGTCGCGGAGAACGCTTTGGCGTTCCTTTACCTCATCGCCCTCTTCGTTGATCACTGTGATGCTGGACTTCTTGCCGAAGGGCGGGTTGGTGAGCACCATGTCGTAGTTGACGGATGGCTTCGCCGCGAGGCTATCCCGGCCGGCCGCGATGTTCTTTTCGTTTCCGAGCCCATGAAGCAGGAGGTTCATGGCGCACAAACGGGCTGTCGCGGCCACTAACTCCACAGCGTACAGAGCTCCAGTTTCGAGGTGCCGTGTTTGATCGGGATCGAGCTTGTGATGCTTAATGATGAAGGTGGCTGCCGCAAGCAAAAAGCCGCCTGTGCCTGCCGCGGGATCAATGATCGTGGTTCCCGCCTTCGGACGCATGACCTCGACAATGGCATCGATCAGGACGCGAGGCGTGAAATACTGGCCGGCGCCGGACTTCGTATCCTGCGCGTTTTTTTCGAGCAAGCCCTCGTAGATGTCGCCTTTGACATCGGCTGCGAGAGCGCTCCACGGTTCTTTATCGATGAGATCGACGATGAGGCGTCGCAGGTGAGCTGGATTCTGGATCTTGTTCTGGGCCTTGCGGAAGATGATGCCGAGAATGCCAGGCTCTTTGCCGAGGTTTTCAAGGGTATTGCGGTAGTGCTGTTCAAGCGGTAGGCCGTCGAGCTCAATGAGGCTGGCCCAGTTGTAGTCGGCGGGAATGGTGGATTTCTTGTTGTACGGTGGCCGGGTGCGCTCGTAATCCATCTTGAGGAAGAGAAGATAGGTGAGTTGCTCGACGTAATCGCCGTAGGAGACTCCGTCATCGCGGAGCAGATTGCAGTAGTTCCAGACTTTGTTGACAAGGCTGGAAGCGGCGGAAGACATCAGGCGTGAACCTCGCGCGATTGTTTTCGTGAAAGCTGCCGTGCGCCGCTACACATGACTCCCTCGCAGGTACAACTCCACCCGATCCGTCGTCCAGGTGGCCAAGCCACTTCCGAAAAAATCCCGGTCTTCTGTCCACACGGGGACACTCAGCATCAGAGCGACGGCGACAACAGGCCAGTCCTCGATATCGCGCGCAGACATTCGCTCCCGCGCGAGCTGCTCGAAATCCCGATAGAGCGCTTGATCCACGGCTTGGACTAGCAACTCGATCTGCTGGAGTACGGCCAAGCCTGCGTGTGGGTCGCTGTCACGGCTAGCGAGGACTTGCGGTATGTATTCACGCGCGTCTTCAAAGCATACATCGGGAGCGTAGAAGCTGATCGAATCCTCGTAGGTCTCGAGCAGGGAGCGAACACGCCGGCCCAATGCGGCTCGGATCAATATATTCGCGTCCAGCACCAGCGCCCTTCCGGCGATCATCGGTGCTTGGCCGTGCGCCAACGCTTGAAATCCGCAACCAGCTCGTCCTCGGTGACGCCTTTCGCGGCCAGTAGCGCGTCAAGCTGTGCGGCAGCCTCCTTCAGCGCTGTCCGTTCGGTTTCGGAACGCTTGCGCCGGGCAGGTATAAAGTATCCGATCGTGTCTCCATGCCGGGTGATGGCGACCGGGGCGCTACTTTCGAGCAAGTACTCCGCAAGGTTCTCGCGAAACTCGCGAATACCTACGGTGATGGGCTCGGTCGATGAATTACTCATGTGTACACACCTGTACACATTATACCGGAACGAGTAAAACCGAGTTTGTATCGACTGCTCCCAGCTCAGCCGGCATCGTCGTAGATGTCACGCCGGTGAAGGCTGCCGCGCACCCCGAGATGCCGGACCGGCAGTGCCGGAGTCTGCTTGGCGGAGGTACTCTCCTTCGGATCGCCGCCGTCGTTCAGGAGCCGCTCCAGAAAAGCGTCAACGGAGAGACCCTGCTCCTGGGCTTTTGAGACCAGGCGAGCTTTGGTTTTCGGAGAAATTTCGGGATGCATGGGGCGCTCCTGTTCTTAGCGTATCGCACGAGCGCGCGTGCGCGGAGCCGTGCGGGTGGCTCGGATGCGTTCGAGCAGGACGGAGGCTGGCTCGTCGTTGGGGTCCTGGGGGACGAGTTTACCTTCGAAGGCGTATTTGAGGATGGATTGACGAAGGCGTGCGGCTCGGGCGAGCGCGGTGTCTATTGCTCCTGAGGCGTTGACAGCTTCTATCGCGGCGGCCTCCACGAAGGCGACGATTTCTTGCTGCTCCGATTCCGGCGCGATCGGTAGCGGCAGGTCCCTGCAAAGTTCGAGGGTCAAATTGACCTGCCCCGCTGTCGTCTTAGCTCGGGACAATGCCCAGCGGAGTACGTCAGGATTACGCAGCAGGAGGGCAAGATAGTGGGGCTCCAGTCCTGGCTTCGCACGGAACCGTGCGATTGCTTGGTTGATGTTGTATTCGGCGTTGGAGTCCGGGACCACCGCCACTTTCCCCAGCGGCGGACCGACTATGTTCATGAGCACATCCCCCGGGAGCACCTTGGAACGTGAAAGATCGTGATCGTGCACGTGCCTTCTAACATAGGTTCGACTCTTCGTGAAATCCAGTGGCCCTCCAAAGCCCAGGTTATTGACTTTGAGAAAAGGAATTTCACCAGAGGGCAGGAGTTCGTGGGCGGCGGGTGTAGTGCCCTTCGTAATGAAGTCGCACACGTCGCCGGCGCAGGCCGTTACCCAATGAGGTCTGGGCGAAGTGGCTCTTCGGATGACTGAGGCGAACACAAGCGTCTTCGGGACTTCGGTGCGGCCGGGAAAGATGTCGGTGAAAAGCTTGTCGCGAAATTCGCGGACGACAGTGCGAATCTGGTCGGGTGCGACAACATCGCGATTGAGTTCCTGCGGCGTGTAGGAAAGCTCGGCATCCAGAAGCTCGGCGCGGCGGGCACGAGTAAGGCGGTCGCGCTTGTCAATCCAGTAGCCGGATTCGACGCGCGAACCTGCCGAGGTGATCCGCGTGTTGATGCGGTAGAAATCGAAACCGACATTCACACCATCGGCGATGGCATCCTCGTGCGTGTAGGCCGGCATGACGTTCTGGTTGAAGAAGCCGAGGGTGTTCTTGGACGGCGTAGCCGTGAGGCCGATGACGAATGAGTCGAAATATTCCAGGACCTGGCGCCAAAGATTATAGATCGATCGGTGGCACTCGTCGGTGACGATGAAGTCGAAGGTCTCGATCGGAACCGCCGGGTTGTATTCGATGGGCTCCGGAGCGGCGCGAAGTGAATCAAGCGATGCGGCCGAGGTCTCTTCGTTGCCTGCGTCGTAATCCGATTCTCCCTTGAGAATTGAATAGAGGCGCTGGATGGTGGTTATGGCAACGCGGCAGACAGGGTCGATGGTGTTGGACGAGAGCAGTTGCACGTTATAAATTTCCGTGAATTTGCGGCCGTCGCCGGGAATTGTGAACTGTTGGAATTCGTTGAGGGCTTGGCGGCCGAGAGTGCGGCGGTCAACAAGAAACAGGACGCGGCGAGCGCCAGCATGGCTGATCAGCCGGTAGATGAAATTACAGGCAGTGAACGTTTTTCCGCTGCCCATGGTCATGTGAATCAGGGCGCGCGGGTGGTTGCGCGCAAGAGATTGCTCGAGGTTGGTGATGACGCGATACTGATGGTCCCAAAGTCCCTCGCGGGCGAGCGGAGGCAGGATACGCAGGCGATTGCGAACGCCGGAGCCAGGGGACTTGAGGTCGGCTTCGAGCCACGAGGCGAGCGTTTCCGGCCTATGAAAGCCGAAAACCGGCCGGCTGCGGGCGTCGGGCTCCAGAAGATTGGTGAAGCGGGTCTCGACGCCAGTGGACTGATAGCAGAACGGTAAAGGCCGCCGCGGGGCTGGGAGATTTGCGGGAAGACCGACGCTATATCGATCGGTCTGGAGCTCCACCTCGGTCAATGGAACGCCGGCCTTCTTCGCTTCTACCACGCCCGCCGCATAACCATCCACGTAGAGGAGGTAGTCGGCAAAGCCGTACCCGGGGGCCAAAAGGAATTCGCGAATAGCAATGCCACGGCCAGCTTCGATATTAATACCGTTGCGATTTTGAATAATCCAGCCGGAATCTGTAAGAAGGCGGTCGATATTGGAACGGGCGCGGTCCTCTGGCCGACCGGTTGGCGTGGTCATGATCGATGCGCAGGGTAATTCACAGCATAGCGCTATGGTATCTTCAACTTCTTGCCCCCTCCACTTACAGGCGTTCGGGTGCTGGATCTGAGCACGGTTGTGGCTGGTCCTACGGCCACCATGATACTGGCGGATCTGGGCGCGGACATCATCAAGGTGGAACGAATGGAGGGCGGCGATGACGCTCGCAATATGGGGCCGCATTGCGGAGAGTGGGGCGCTTATTTTGTGCCCATCAATCGCGGGAAGCGGTCCATTGCGATCGATGTTACGAAGCCGGCGGGCCGCGAGATTGTGTTCCGGCTGGCCATCGGCTCGGACGTTTTTGTTGAGAATTTCCGCGGCGGCACGGCGGCGAAGCTGGGCTTGGATGAAGCGGCCATTCGCGCGCGCAATCCGGAAATCATTTATGCCTCGCTTTCCGCTTATGGACAGCGCGGCCCGGATTATTTGAAACCTGGATACGATGCGATTCTCCAGGCGCGCACTGGAATCGTAAGCGTGACCGGGCCGAATGCCGAGACTCCGATTCGTGCAGGGGTTTCGATTCTCGACATGGGGGCTGGGGTGTGGATGGCGCTGGGAATTCTGGCCGCGCTGTTCGAGAAGCAGCGCTCCGGCCGCGGCCAGCGTGTGGATGCATCGCTTTTTGAAACCGGGGTGATGCTGATGTGTTATCACCTGCTGTACCGCCAGTTCACCGGCGTGAGTCCGGGGCCGGAAGGGTCGCGGCACAACGCGATGGCTCCTTACGGTGCATTTCGGACGGCGGATGGCGCGATTATGATCGGCATTTCGAACGACCGGCTGTTCCGTCGATTGTGCGCGGCGCTGGGGCGGGAGGATTGGCTCAGTGATCCACGTTTTGCGACCAATGCCTCGCGAGTACGCAATCGGGCGGATCTGGAGGGTCCGATCGCGGACCTCGCGTGCACGAAGCCGAGCGCACATTGGCTGGCTCTTTTCAAACAGCATGACGTTCCGGCCGATGCCGTGCAAAATGCGCAGCAGGTGATCGATGATCAGCAGGTGGCGGCGCTCGATCAGCTCGCTGAAGTGATGCTGGAAGGACACGGGCCGGCGAAAATTCCGCGCCTTCCGATTGGACTATCGGCCACGCCGCCCTCGATTACCAGTCCGCCGCCGAAACTTGGCGAACACGGGCGCGCGATTTTGCGGGAAGCCGGTTATAGCGACGCGGAAATCGATGAGTTGGTGCAATCGCGCGCTTGCGCTGTCGGGGGTTGAGATGAGCTACGGCCGCTACTTCGAGGAACTGGAACCGGGAAAGTGTTTTCGCCACTGGCCCGGCCGTACTCTCACCGAATTCGACGACACGCTCTTCAGCCTAATGAGCATGAACCAGCATCCGCTGCACATCGATGAGCATTACGCGGCCGGAACGCAGCATGGACGGCGGCTGGTGGCAGGGCCGTTGGTAATCAGCCTGGTGATCGGGATTAGCCAGGCGGATATCGGCGGGCGCGCGCTCGAGACGCTGGACTATTCACACGTGCGGCATCTTGGGCCGGTGTTTCACGGCGATACCATTTATGCGGAGTCCACTGTGGTTCTGAAAGAGGAACTTCCGAATGAGCGCGGGCTGGTGGTGGTGTCGACGCGTGGCCTCAACCAGCGCGAGGAGGCCATTTTGACGCTGGAGCGCAAGATCGTGGTGCCCAAACGGCCTGCGGGAGAGTCGCTGTGAAAAAATTGACCTCGGAGCAGGAACTGATGGTCGCGACGGTGCGCCAGTTCGTCGATAAAGAAGTGATTCCGGTGGCGTCTGCCATGGAGCACAGGAACGAGTATCCGCATGCGCTGGTGGAACAGATGCGGACCATGGGATTGTTTGGGCTGAATGTTCCCGAAGAGTATGGCGGCGCGGAGATCGACTTCACTACGTTCGCGATGATCTTCGAGGAACTTTCGCGCGGCTGGTTGGGGTTGGCCGGTGTCATCGGTACGCATTCCGTGTTGTGCGATGTGTTGATCCGTTTCGGAACTGAGGAGCAGAAGCGGAGATTTTTGCCTGGATTGGCATCCGGTGAGCGGCGCGGGGGGATTTGTCTTTCAGAGCCTGGCGCCGGGACGGATTTGCAGAACATCAGTACCATGGCGGTGCGCGCCGGTGATGTTTATCGGATCACTGGGTCCAAGATGTGGGTTACGAATGGACGGTATGGAAATACTTTTTTGTTGCTGTCGCGAACTGGGCCGCGCACGGAACCGCCCCATCGCGGAATGAGTGCGTTCGTGATCGAAAAGGGCGCGCCGGGGTTGACGGTGAGCCGCGACATCGACAAGTTGGGGTACAAGAGCGTAGAAACCTGTGAGTTGAATTTCCAGGATTTTCCGGCGCCCGTTGAGAACCTGATCGGTGGCGTGGAGAATGCAGGATTCAAGCAGTGCATGACGGGGCTTGAGGCGGAGCGCATCAATGTTGCGGCGCGCGGCTTGGGGATTGCGCGCGCGGCCTTTGAGGAAGCCATTCGCTATGCGCAGCGGCGTACAACTTTTGGCAAGCCGATTGCGGAGCACCAGACGATCCAGATCAAGCTGGCCGACATGGCCACGCGCATTGAAGCTTCGCGGCTGTTGATTTATTCCGCGGCTGAGAAGAAGGATCGCGGCGAGCGGTGTGACCTGGAAGCCGGCATGGCCAAGCTGTTCGCCACCGAAACGGCGGCGGAAGTGTCGCTCGAGGCGATGCGGATCCTGGGTGGAAATGGATACTCCAAGGATTTTCCGGTGGAGCGATACTATCGGGATGCACCGCTGGTGGTGATCGGCGGAGGAACGAATGAGCTGCAGCGGTTGATCATCGCGCGGAATTTGTTGAAGAAGTACCAGCAATGAGCTTCGGCCGTCATTACGAAGAATTTGAAGTTGGGGCGGTTTATAAACACTGGCCGGGGCGGACCATCACGGAGCACGACAACACCTGGTTCGCGCTGCTGACCATGAATCAGAATCCACTGTTCATCGATCAGCACCACGCGGGACGGTGCCCGGTGATCGATACGCTGGTCTTTAGTCTGACCGTTGGCATGAGCGTGGCTGATACCAGTGGGCAGACCATCGCGAATCTTGGATATGAGAGTGTAACTTTTGAGCGCCCGCTGTTCCCAGGCGATTCGTTGTACGCGGAATCGGAGGTGCTGGAGAAGCGGGAATCGGGGAGCAAGCCGGATCGCGGGATTGTTTCCATCGAAACTCGCGGCTTCAATCAGGATCGGGAGCGGATTGTCGTGCTGCGGCGCAGTTTTCTGGCGCCGAAACGAGGCGCGGAATGAACGAAACGCGAGAGCTGGTTGAGTTTCTGGCCGCGCTCCGGCCCGAGGATCTACCGGCGGAAGTTTTCGACCGGACGCGCTACCTTTTGCTGGATTATCTGGGTGTCGCGATCCGCGGGTCGCGTGAAGAATCGTCTGCACCGGTGTACAAAATGATCCAGCGGATGAACGCTGGCGCGCTCGCGGGCTACGTGGCGCTCGCGAACGGCACGGCTGCGCATGCCATCGAAATGGATGACACGCACAATGCCGGATCCATCCATCTGGGCGTGGTGATGTTTTCTGCGGCGCTGGCATTGGCGGAATCGCTGCCCGATGTTTCTGTGGAGCAATTTACGGCGGCAGTGGTGGCCGGATATGAGGCGGCCGCGCGCATCGCCATGGCGCTGCAACCCAAGGAGCATTATTCGCTGGGCTTTCACCCCACGGCAACTTGTGGAGCGTTCGGGGCTGCGGTGACAGCTTCGAAACTTTTGAACCTGACTGCGGGCCAGATGCTGTTCGCGTTCGGCATTGCGGGCAGCATGGCGGCTGGGTCCATGGAATTTCTGGCGGAGGGCGCGTGGACCAAGCGGCTGCATGCGGGTCTCGCGGCGCAGAACGGCATTCAGGCCGCGATGCTGGCTGCTGAAGGTTTTCGTGGACCGTCGACGATTCTGGAAGGGCGCGATGGATTCCTCAGCGGTCACTCGAAAAAGCCACTGCCCGAATTAATTGCGCGGGATCTCGGCGCGTGCTTCGAGATTATGCGCACGTCCGTGAAGCCGCATGCCTGTTGCCGCTATATGCAGGGACCGATCGACGGAGTTCTCGCCCTGGTGCAAGAGCATGGCATTCAGCCGGATGAGATTCTGCGCATCGAGGTCGCCGTACTCGAAGCTGGTTGGGGGCTGGTGGCGGAGCCTCGCGCGCAGAAATATAATCCGCAATCGATTGTGGAGGCGCAGTTCTCCATGCCGTTTGGAGCGGCTGTGGCGGCGATGTACCGCGCTGCGGGAATTGATCAGTTTACGGAAGAGAACCTGTGTTCCAGGAGCGTCCAGCGGACGCTGCAAAAAGTGGTCTTGGCGAAAGACAGTCGGATCGAGGAAAACTTTCCCGAGCAATGGCCGGCGCGCGTGGAGATCGAGCTCAACGATGGCCGGCGATTTGAGAAATTCATTGCGCATCCCAAGGGCGATCCGAAGAATCCGCTGAGCTGGGATGAATTGATCGCGAAGTTCCAATCGCTGGCCGCGCCGGTGGTGGGCCTCGAGCGCTGTGAGGAGCTGGTGGAGTTGATTCGCGGGCCGGAGCTGGGGGCTCGGGGCTGGGGATTATTGCCTCAATGCTGTTACCGGGTCGATGCGGGCGGCGCGCCAGGCGGGGACAGCGGCGGCTAGCAGAATGATCGGCGTCACCGCGAGCAAAACCGCTGCATAGGTCAAGGCGTCGGTTGGATTCAACTCGAACAGCATGCTGGCCATCACGCGGCTGGCGGCAAGCGAGAGAAGCAGGCCGATCGCGAGTCCGATGGCCGCAAGCTGCAGGGCACCGCGCAAGACTAATCCGACTACGTCCGCGGGCTTCGCACCCATCGCTACGCGCAGGCCGAATTCGGAAGTTCGTTGGGTGATCACAAAGCTCATCACGCCGTAGACGCCCACCAGGGCGAGGATGATCGCGAGGCCGGCGAAGCTGCTGATCAGGAACATGCGGAAACGCTGTTTCGAGATGGAGCCGGCCACCATTCGATCCATGGTGGTGAACTTCATTGCAGTTTCAGGATTCATGGCGCGGGTTTCACGGCGGACGGCGCCTGTGAGCGACAGGGGATCGATAGCGGTCCGGATTACGACTTGCACTTCGTTCCCAAAGTAAGGATGCTGTTGCAGCGGCATGTACAGCTCGGGCTCGGGCGCGGAAGCGGGCGAGCTTTGACGGACGTCGCCTACCACGCCGATGATGGTCGTCCATTTTCCAACGGAATCGAGGCCGCACTGGAGGCGCTGTCCGACGGGGTCCTGATTCGGGAAACTCTCGCGAGCCAGGGCTTCGCTGATAATCGCGACGGGTTGCGCATCGTACAGATCGCGGGAGGAGAAATCGCGGCCGCGCGATAGCGGGATTCCCATGGTTCGAAAATAACTGGGGCTGGCCAATCGAAATCCGGCATGCGGAAGTTTCTGGCCGGGGCCGAAGATCTGCTTACCTTCGACGGCGTAGGAGCCGTCGGATCCATATTGGCCGGTGGGCAATCCCATGGCTGCGGCTACCGATGCTACGCCGGGGATTCCGTTGAGTCGCGTGAACAAGGTTTCGAAGGAACGCCCAACCGCGACATATTCCGGGAGGGTGCGGGCTGGCGTGTGCGCGTACATAACCAGGATGCCGTCCGTTCGATAGCCGAGTTGGACGCTGGAAAGTGCGGCGAAACTGCGCAGCAGCAGACCGGCGCCGATGGCGAGAACAAACGAGAGTGCGATTTGGGCTACCACTAGCGCATTGCGCAAGCGGGGTGAACGGCCGCCCAGAAGTCCGCGCGATCCACCCTGCTGGAGGGCCTGCTGCGGATCCACGCGAGTGGCTTCGAACGCAGGCGCGAGGCCGAAGAGCAGGCAGGATAACAAAGAAACGCCGGTAACGAACGCGAGGACCGCGGCATCGATGTGTACTTCATCCAGCCGCGGGAGAGTAATGCGATTCGAAGCGGCGCGCAGCAGCACATCAGTTCCGAGCTGGGCCAGCAGCAATCCAAGCGCTCCTCCTGCGATCGCAAGGATGGCGCTTTCGGCGAGAAGCGGCCGGATGATGTGCCAGCGTCCGGCGCCGAGGGCAGCGCGCACGGCCATTTCACGGGATCGCGCGGTGGCCCGCGCCAGCATCAGGTCCGCGACATTCGTGCAAGCAATCAGGAGCACCAGCGCAACAGCTCCCATCAGGAAATAGAGAGTGGTGCGGACGGGGCCCACCAGTTGATCGCGCAGAGGAATGGCCGTGAAACTTTTGTTGCGATTCGAGTCCGGGAAGGCTGTCGCGAGACGAGCGCCGATGGTTTCGAGATGGGTCTGCGCGCCTTCCAGAGTGGTGCCCGGCTTTAGCTTTGCGATGGCTGGGTAGTTGTAGGCAGTGCGATTCAAATTTTCTGGAGTCGCTGGCGCCAGCACCCACACGTCGACTTGATTGGGAAATCGGAAACCCTCGGGCAGGACGCCCGCGATCTGGTAGGAATGATTTTCTATGCTCACCACGTTGCTCAAGGCGCTCGCGGCGGAGCCGAAATTGCGCTCGGCGAATGGGAGGCTGACTAGGGCGGCGCGATCCTGGTCGTTGCCATCGAGCAGGCGGCCATAGGCCGGCTGAGCACCGAGGATCCGGAAGAAATCGGGATTGACGAAGAAAGCGCCCGTGAACTCCGCGCGATCGCGAAGTTGGACGCCCATTTCGCCGCCGAAGTAGCAGCTCAGCGCTTCGAAGGCTTGGCCATCGTCACGAATATCCACCAGGTCGCCGCCGGTGAGGCGCGGGATTTGATGGCCGGTCTGTTTCGAATAGGTGGAGATGGAAACAATTCGATCGGCATCAGGATAGCGGAGCGGAGAAAGCAGAACGCTATTGATGATGCTGAAAATGGCTGTGTTCGCGCCGATTCCGAGGGCGAGCGTGAGGATGGCTACTACGGTGAAGCCGGGGTTTTTACGGAGGGTTCGGAGGGTGGGGCGCATGAAACCATTATCCGGGCTCGGGGCTGGGGAGTGATGGTCGCTGGTTGCTGGTGACTGGTTGCTGGCGGGGACTCAGCTATCGATTGCGAAGTCGGCGCAATGCGTTCACTGCGGCGGTTAGGAATTTGTGGAATCGCCGATCGAGAGGGCGGGCCCAGGCTAGTTGGTCCAGATCCGCAGCGAGTTGTCGCATCTGTTTCGTGCGGGCTTCGAGCAAGCGGTCCAGCTCTAAGGCCCATGCAGTTCTTTCTTCAAATTGCGCGTTAAGATCCGCTGACTGATCGTTTAGTTTTAGGGCCCAGGCGGTGCGTTCCTCCACGTCCTTGTTGAGCTTCTGCAGATGCAAATCGAGGCCCGTATAATCGTCAATTTCCTTTTTGAGGCGCAACGCCCAGTGGGTTCGTTCCTCAACTTCCGTCATCAGGCGCTCCACCATTTCGCCGCGCTGGTCCACTTGATCCTGGGCCTCCTTGAGGTTTCGATAAGCTATGTCAAGTCTTTTGCAGGCAATATCGAGTTCGGCTTGCGGGCTGTGCGGCCAACTGTGCCAATCGTAGGCGTCTCGAGATCCGTCGGGTTCTGCGATGACCTTTGAAGTGTCTCGAACGCAGAACTCTGGGGTCAACGGAGGGTGGCACAAGGTTGGGAGGCTGGGATCTTTGCCCAGGACTGCCAGCATATGAGTGGGCTTGAGGATGCCAGCGGCGAATTCTTGCTCATCGCGTTGATGGATGGCGTCGATAAAGCTACGATCCCACTGGGCCTGGGCGTCGAAGTTATAGCCGAAGGCGCGGTCGACGAAAGGGTCGATTACATTGGCGAATGCTACGAAAACATCGAAATGAAAATTTTGAAGCAGGAGCGGGAGGATGTCCTGAGATCGTATGCCTTCGAATCCATCGGAGGAACAGTCGTAGTTCAGGTACATTTCCTCATAGCGGTCGAGCTTCCGATTGAATCGGTAGGATGGCGGGAGCTTTCGCCAGAACTCGTGCACGATACTGAGCGCCTCGGGCCAGCGCTGGTGTCCATTGCGCCCAATGAGTTCTGAGACGATCAATGAACCGTTCGGTTGGAGCGAGCTCTTAATTCGCGCGAAGAGCTCCTCCAGTTTTAGGACATGATGCAGCGCCTGGTTCGCGATCACGGCGTCATATTCATGTTCGGGAGTCCATGCATTGAAATCCGCTCGGACGAATTTCAGCTGGCCGGCGACTTCGCGGTGGGCGGCCGAAGCGCGGCCTCGATCTAGCATCGAGGGATTCAGATCCACGCAATCGATGACGAAATCGGAGTGGCCCTGCGCACGGAGCTCGAGCGCCAGTTCGATTTCCATATTGCAATTGCCGGAGCCGAAGCTGACGAAGCGTTTGGACTGGTTCCGGTGGCGCTGGAATTGTTGGTCGAGATATTTCCGGAACATTTCCTCCGGCGTGGAGAATCCGAACGCTTCCAGCTTGGGCCGGACATAGCGGTTCGACCAGTAGTGGAAAATATCGGGGAGACTATGGACGTTGGTATCGTCGCGGTAATGGCGGTCTTCAGCGGCAAGCCGTGCTGCGTAATCGTGCATGGTTCCGGATCGACTCACCTCTACGATAACCGACCAACTGCCTTATAGCCATTGACAATATAGCCATAGTGGATATACTGGTTGTATGGACAAGCCGGAATCCTTGCTGCCTCTTCCACCTGCTACATTTCACATTTTGATTGCTCTTGCCGATGAAGACCGGCATGGCTACGCAATTATTCAAGATGTCGCGGCGCGGACCAACGGCGAGCTGAAACTCAGCGCAGGGACGCTGTATCGTTCCATCCCGCGGATGATGGATCAAGGCTTGCTCGTCGAAACCGACACGCGGCCGGCTCCGGAATTGGATGACGAACGGCGCAGGTACTATCGCATCACGCCGTTTGGCGTCGCTGTGGCGCGTGCCGAGGCGCGGAGGCATGCGCAGTTGGTGAAAATGGCGCGGGTGCGCGGCCTTGCACCGGAGAAGGCGTGATGCGATTCTATCGGGCTTTGCTGCATTGTTATCCGGCGTCTTTTCGGGCTGAGTATGGCGACGAGATGGAAGGGGTGTTCCGCGCACGCCGGCGGGACGCAACGAATCCGGTGGCAGTTTTCATTCTGTGGATCGCGAGTTTCTTTGAAATTCTGTTTAACGCGATCGCGGTTCATTGGGATATTTTGCGGCAGGATTTTCGCTACACGGTCCGAACGCTCGCTGGGTCGCCTGGGTTCGCGATTACCGCGATTCTGGTGGTTGCGCTCGGCATCGGGGCCAACACGGCCGCGTTCTCAGTGACGGATTTCGTACTCATCCGCAATCTGCCGTTTCCCGGTCCGGAGCGCTTAGTCAAAATCTGGCAGACGACGCTAGGCTACGACAAAATGGAATTTTCGCCGTTGAATTATCGCGACGTGAAGCGGATGAGCAAATCGTTCGAAGCGATTGGCGCGTACACGCCCGACGCGGTGAATCTGGTGGGGCAGGGAGATCCTGAGCGCATTTACGCAACAGCAGTGACGTCCGATGTAATTCCATTGCTCGGCACGCAACCATTGTTGGGGCGGGTTTTTACGGCGGCGGATGAGCGCGTAGGCGCAGCCGGGACAGTGATTTTGAGCTACCAGTTGTGGCAGACGCAATTCGCGGGCGACGCAGGCGTGCTGGGAAAAAAGGTGATCCTGGATGACCAGCCGTATATTGTCATCGGCGTCATGCCGGCGCATTTCCATTTTCCAAGCGCCGAGATTGGCCTCTGGACTCCCAAACAATTCGCGGCACGGGAATTGGAGGACCGCAACGACAACTATCTGGAAGTTGTCGGGCGGCTCAAGCCGGGCGTGTCCCTGGAACAAGCCAAAGCCGAGATGGACGTGACCATGCGGCAGCTCAAGCAGCAGTATCCAGGAGAAAACAAGAACACCGGCGGGCTTGTAATTTCTCTGCGCGATGAGCTATCCGGTAAGTCGCGCCTGATGCTATGGGCGCTGCTGGGTGCGTCGGCGTGTGTTTTGCTGATCGCGTGCGCGAATCTGGCGAATCTCTTGCTGACGCGTAGTCTGGGCCGTCAAAAAGAGCTGGCGGTGCGAGCGGCGGTGGGAGCCGGGCGGGAGCGGTTGGTTCGTCAATCCATGACAGAGAGCATGGTGCTGGCGGTGCTGGGTGGGGCGCTCGGGATGTTGGTTGCGATGTGGGCCGTACCTTTGCTGACCAAGCTGGTACCGAACACGCTGCCGATTGCATCGACGCCCACGGTAGATTTTCGGGTGCTGATTTTCGCGGGGCTGCTCACGGTCGTCACAGGAATTGTGTTCGGCGTGCTGCCGGCATTGCGGGCGTCCGGCAAGGGCGATATGAACGCGTTGCGGGAAGGCGCGCGCTCGGGCGGTGGACGCAAAGAACGGCTGCGGGCTGCGTTAGTAATCGCGGAAGTGACGGTCTCGGTAGTCCTGCTCATTTCTTCCGGCCTTTTGATTCGCGCGCTATTGAAATTGCAGAACACCGACCCGGGATTTCACGCCGGTGGTGTCCTTTCGGTGGAAACTGCGCTGCCCATGCCCAAGTACGCGCGGACGGCGACGCGGGGGGAATTTTACCGGCGCGTTTTGACGGAGGTGCGCGCGCTGCCGGGAGTGTCCAGCGCGGCCTACGGCACTGCGCTGCCGATGGTGTGGGGCGGCGGCATTTGGCCGGTGGACATCAATGGCCAGGTGGTGGAGCGCACCGCGTCTCATACAGTGAGCATGCGGTACATCACGCCGGAGTATTTCTCGACCTTGCAGGTCCCGCTTGTGCTGGGCAGGGCAATTAGCGAATCCGACACAGTGGATCGGCAATTCGTCGCAGTGGTCAGCCAATCGTTCGCGCGGCGTTATTGGCCGGACCTGAATCCACTGGGTCGGCATTTCCAACTCGCTTTTCACGACCGCATGGTAGTTGGTGTGGTGGGCGACGTCCGCGTGCGCGGGCTGGAACAGGAGAGCGAGCCGCAAACCTATCTTTCCTACCAACAGGTGATGGATGGCAATTTCGTGTTTTATGCGCCCAGGAACCTGGCGGTACGGACTTCGGGAGCGCCTAGCGCACTCGCGCCGGCGATCCGGAGAATCATCCAGAGCGCAGATCCGGAACAGCCTATCTCAGACGTGCAGACCTTGGAGCAGATCGTGGAATCGAAAACGGCGTTCCGCACCGTGCAGGTTCGCGTGCTCGGGGCATTTACGGCGATCGCGTTTCTGCTGGCGGCTATCGGAATTCATGGACTGCTGTCGTTTGCCGTGTCGCAAAGGAATCGCGAGATCGGGGTGCGAATGGCGCTGGGCGCGGCATCCGGCGATATCCTGCGGATGGTGATGCGGCAGGGAGTCAGGGTGGCACTGGCGGGTGTTCTGCCTGGACTGGCGCTGGCGTATGTGGCAGCTCGATTAATGCAGGCGCTTCTGGCTGGCATCCAGCCGGGCGATTTGCTGACATTCTTGAGCGCTGCTGGATTGTGCCTGGTGATGACGCTAGTAGGCAGCTTTCTGCCGGCGCTGCGCGCGGTACGGATTGATCCGATGACGGCGATCCGGACGGAGTAGCGGATTCTCGATGGCCGGTGGATCGACTTACCAAGGATTAGGAAAACATGACGGATGCTAATGGCGGCTTTGTTCAAATCAAAGCGTCGAAGTTTCCGGTACTCCCAGGCGAGAAAGAAGAACTGGTGAACGATGGGACGTTTGGCAAGGCCCTCGCCCTCTATTTACAGGCAAAATTGGTGGATCTGGATTACGACGCTCCTTTTATTTGTTGCGAGGACTGGGGCTGGTGGGTTGAGCTAAAAGGCGCTCCTTTCGCGGGAGTTTGCATCTATTCGCAAGCCGGGGATAGTCCCGTGGATTTCGTTTGCACCGCAGGAGTTTTCGGATCACGGAAATGGAGTTGGAAGGAGCTGCGATTTGTTGACACCTCAGCTTGGGTTGAGAAGCTGGACCGGGATCTAGTCGCGGTCTTCCAGGCTGATCCGGATGTGGAGGTTGGCGGAACATTCGAGGAGTTCCCACTGTGACGGCCGGACAGGGTAAGGGCGAAATTCGCAGGTCGGGGACCCGCGCCACGGCTAGCGTACAATAGGGCCGTCACGGCCTCGATGCCCTTTCGAATCCCAGAGAACCCCGCGGCGTTCCTGCGCTCGGCCCAAGAACTTTGGGTGAAGCTCAAGGAGGAAAAGAAAAAGACGCAGCTTGCGGAGGGCGATTGGTACCCGTTCGATACACTTTCGGGCGTACCCACAATCACGGAGCTCATCTCGCGGGATTTTGACATTGTTGCCGCTGACATCGCCGGACGGCCTGTGGCGGACATCGGATGCGCGGACGGCGATCTTGCCATGCTGTTTGCCGGTTGGGGAGCCGACATTGACGCCATCGATTACGCGCCGAATAATTACAACCGGATGCTCGGCGTTCGGACAATCGGCGGTCTGCTGGGCCTTCCCGTGCGCACCCACGACCTCAATCTGGACCGCGATTTCAAGTTGCCGCGGGATGTGTACGGTCTGACGCTGTTCCTTGGCATTCTGTACCACCTCAAGAATCCGTACGCGGCGCTGGAGCAGCTCGCGTTCCAAACACGGTGGTGCATCCTGAGCACGCGCATTGCGCAAGTCACGCCGACGGTTCGCGCGCGGGTGGAAAACGAACCCATCGCCTATCTCGCCGATGGCCGCGAAATCGGAAACGACGCTACGAACTACTGGGTGTTCTCCGCGGGTGGGCTCTTCCGAATCCTGCAGAGGACGCGCTGGGCCATTGTTGCTTCAAAGCGGATCGGCTGCCTGTTTGATTCGAGCCCGATCGATCCTCAAGGTGATGAGCGAATGTTCGTCCTGTTGAAGAGCCGGGTGCATTTCCCGGAGCTGCACGTTCGGCTAGCAGAGGGCTGGCATCCCCTGGAAGGGGCGTTTCGATGGACCGCGAAGAAATTTGCATTGGAAGTGGTGCTTCCGCTCGAACAGCCATTCGCCGGCTTCACGCTCTCAGTTTTTGTTCCACGGCAGGTTGTACAAGCGGGGCAACCGGTCTCTCTGTCTTGTAGGATTCGGGATCAGCTTGTTGGAACCGCGGAGTACGCCACGAGCGGATTCTACGAATTCGAAGGGGAATTGCCTCCCTTCGCCCTGCATGAACCGATGCTGCGGCTGGATTTCACCGTGGAGAGCGCATTTGTTTCGGACGAAGGCGACGGGAGGGAACTGGGAATCTGCGTCCCGGCCGATGCTTCCGGCGAAGGCGCCATTGGCTTCCGGCTCCTGATCAGCCCAGAGTCCCCATGCCCCAGCCCCTAGTGTCCTGTCGCGGCGAGATTAGCTGAATAGGCGTTGATGTAGCGGCGCAGTTTGCGAGCCAGATCGGGCACCGAGGTGAACACGCCGCGAGCGATGACCTCGCGCTCGATTTTGTGGATGTCCTGCTTCGGCTGGCATTGCGCGACCACTTCGCCGAGGAAATCCAGGAAGTCGGCGCTGCTGTGGCGCGCCGCGGTTTCCCATGAACCCGCCCAGTCCTGGTATCGAGCGCGGCGTACAGCGACAGCGTGCCGTGGCGGTGATATTCGAATCCGTGACGCTCGGCGCGGCCCGGAGACAGCGGCAGAACGGGGTCCAAACGATCCGGCGGCGAATTCAGATACAGTCCGATCACATCGGCGGCTTTGCGTTCGAACTCGGGGTCGTCGCTGCCCAGGAAGCGCTCCAGACGGCGACGCTTCAATCCGGCTCCGCGCCACACGCGGTGCACCATGTCCTCGCTGACCTGAATCGCCGCCGCCAGTTTGCGGCAGCTCCAATGAGTGGAACCATCTTTCGGTTTCTTACGCGTCGCCGCCAGAATCTTGGCCAGCAGGGCGGGTGTCAACACCACCGCCGGCTGTCCGGGATGATAGGTGTCCAGCCCTTCCAGGCGGTCCTCCAAAACGCCGTTTCCAGAGCGAGATGGTCGGCGCGGCGGTGTTTGGCGCGGAACACAAACCGGCGGGAAGGGATCGAGCCTGCGCGATCTCGTTCAGATCGGCACGCTGTTGTTCGGATAACGAAAGCGGTTCAGCCATGAATGGCACTGTATACTCCTAGAGAAAGGAACGACATCGGAAATGGAACGAATCCTATTGAGTGCTCTTTTACTAAGCGGCATGATGCTGGCCGTCGCCCAGGTGAAGAAGGAAGAGCTGGCCACCAAGAATACCCTCAGTCCAGGCGCCGAAACCAGCGTCACCGTCAACGGCAAGAACATTTGGATCTACTACCACGCCCCCTCCGTCAGGGGTCGCCACATTTTCGGTGGCGCCGGCGCGCACCAGCCGGATGGCACCGTATGGCGTCTGGGCGCCGATTACGCCACTGTTCTGCACACCGACGCCGACCTCGACCTGAATGGCCTCGCGATTCCCAAGGGCGACTACACCCTGTACGCCGACCTCGACAACGGCCAGTGGAAGCTGATCGTTAACAAAACTCTGATGGCCGGCGCCCGCCACATCTGGGGCGTTGGGGTGTCACCGGACGGCATTCGCGAGGGCGCCACCACCGATGATCCGGCCACCGAACTGGGCCGCACTTCGCTCACCATGGGCAAGCCGTCATCTCCAGTCGAAACCCTCAAGATCACGCTGTCGGGCGCCGGCGGCGCCAAGGGAAAACTGCTCGTCGAATGGGAGAATGTGACGGCGTCGGCGCCGTTCACCGTCAAGTAGCGGTTTCCCGCGGCACGAGGCCTAGTACGGCCAAGCGGGCTTGCTGAACAGCCCGCCATCCACCCAAATGGTTTGGCCGGTGATGAACGCGCTGGATTCGCCCGCGAAGAAGAGCACTGCATTGGCTACGTCCGCGGGCGTTCCGACGCGGCCGAGCGGCGTTAGATTGGCCCAGGTTCCGGCGAAATCCGCGGCCTCGGTTTTGGTGCGTTCGGTTTCGATGGCGCCAGGCGCCACGCAGTTCACCGTGATCCCATATGGCCCCAGTTCGACGGCGGCCACTTTGGTGAACATCTCGATGCCTCCGCGGCTGGCGGTGTAATCCACCAGTTTTGGGAATGCAACCTTATTGCAACCCGATCCGATATTGATGATGCGGCCGCCGCCTTGTTCTTTCATGTGGCGCGCGGCTCGCTGTGTGCACAGGTAGCAGCCCTTCAGGTTGGTATCGATGGTCCGGTCCCACTCGCGCTCTTCGAGATCGAGCAGCGCTTTCCATGTTTGGACGCCGGCGTTGTTCACCAGGATGTCGAGACGCGGGAACTGTTGGAACACGGCCTGGAACATGCCATTCACTTCGGCGGAGTTGCCGACATTGGCGAGAACAACTAGCGCCTCGCGTCCGAGAGCGCGAATTTCGTTTGCAGTGGCTTCCGCGCCGGCCGCGTCCGAATAGTCGTTGATGGCGACGTCGCAACCCTGGGCGGCCAGTTCGAGCGCGATCCCTTTTCCGATGCCTTTGGCCGCGCCGGTTACCAGCGCAGTCTTCGCGGGAAGGAGCATGGTGACATTTTAGGTTGGATTACAAAAAAATGCTTGCCCTGCACGGCAAATCGAAGGACACTGAAGGTTGAATCTGTTTGCTTGGGAGGCTGGGAATTGAAACTGAGTGAAAGTGCTGTCTGGGAGCCGACCGAACGGTGGACCACCGTGGACGCGGGCGAAGTGTACGATGTCGCGAGTTGGGGCAAAGGGTATTTTTCGGTGGGCGCGAATGGACACCTATGGGTGCATCCATCCAAAGATCCGGCGCGCAGCATCGACCTGCTGGAGTTGGTGGAGAAACTGGAGCTGCGCGGCATCTACCTGCCGATTCTGATCCGCTTCGCCGAGATTCTGAAACATCGGCTGGGAGAATTGTATCAGGCTTTTCAAAACTCCATTACCGAGCACGGCTACAAGGGCAAATATTGCTGCGTTTATCCTATTAAAGTTAACCAGCAGCGCCAGGTGGTGGAAGAAGTCTTCAAGTATGGCCGTCCGTATCATTTCGGCCTGGAGGCCGGCTCGAAGCCGGAATTGTTGGCCGTGCTGGCCATCGCCGATAACGAGACGCCCATCATCTGCAACGGCTTCAAGGACGACGAATACATCGAGATGGTGATGCTGGCCAAGAAAATCGGACGGCAGATCATCCCGGTGGTGGAGAAATATACCGAGCTGGATCTGATTCTGAAGCACTCGCAGCGGGTGGGCGTGCGTCCGGATGTCGGGCTACGCGTGAAGCTGGCGAGCAAGGGTTCGGGCCGCTGGAAATC
>JBEKJJ010000100.1:0-40288 GCA_050011295.1 Bryobacteraceae bacterium | reverse complement strand
CATCGACACTCGTGTCGATGTCCGCCCGACGCCGAGACGAGTCTCGGCGCAGCACGCAAGAGTGCGTGCGCCACGGCGTCTTCATGGACTTTGGTTGGCCAGCAGGCCCATGGAAACTCCCTCCCGGTCGCGGCTCGGAAAGGGCGATCGAATCGGAGCGCAATATTCATGCTCATCCGGCTGCTCCGGCTCCTCTGGGCGATGTATTCAGAAAATTCGCCCAGCGCAGCTCTTCGATCGCGCGCGGACCGGCCTGCGCTTGCTCGATAGCGAGGTCCGCTACAGCATCCACGATCCACTCGAAGTTCTTCGGGCCCACGGAATGGTAATCGGCATCGGGCGCCGGGTTCAGAAAATCGATAGCGTATGGCACGCTGTCCTCGACCGCGAACTCCACGGTATTCAGGTCGTAGCCGAGCGCCTGGCACAACGTCATGGCATCGCGTACCACGCGGGCATGCAGAGCCGGCGCCACGTGACGCGGCTCACGGACGTAGCGATCCTGGTGGGGCTGCCGCGGATCGTACTGCATAACATGCACCTTCTTCTGGCCCACCACATAGCATCGAAAATAAAGATCGAAGTCGATGGCTTGCTGCAAGGTCATGCAAAGATCGCCGGTATCGTCGTAGGCCGCAAACAACTGCTCCGGAGAATCCACTTTGTAGACGCTCTTCCAGCCGCCGCCGCTGAAGGGTTTGAGAAAAGCAGGGAATCCGACGTATTCGAAAATCGCTTGCCAATCCAGCGGGTACACCAGGTTGCGCATGGATTGATCGGTGGTTCCGGGCGGATGCTGCTTGTGCGGCAGCAGCACGGTCCTGGGAACGGCCACGCCGAGCTTGGAGGCGAGCGCGTAGTTAAAGAACTTGTCGTCGGCGCCCCACCAGAACGGATTGTTGATAATCCGCGTCCCGCCTAGCGCGGCGTTTTTCAAATAGGCGCGGTAAAACGGGATGTCGTGCGAAATGCGGTCTACGATGACGGCGTAGCCGCTGGGCTCGGCCATCCGGATGCCGCCGATGTGGATGTGCTCGGCGCGCACATCGGAAATGTGGCGGGAGTTGATCCGGTCCACCAGGGCGCCCGGGAACGTATTTTCCATTCCATAAACGATCCCGATGTTTCTCATGGCATATATAAGACTATCAGGGTCGGGGTGAAGGTGGTGCGGCGCTCTCTCGCGCCAGTCACAAGCAAACCATAAATCGCGGGGCGCGTTATATCTCCTGCGCTGCCTACCGCTTCGCTTATGCGAGGGCGAAATGCCTGGCGAGGATTTCATTAGAAACGCGCTTCCTGAATGTATACTCTGGGCAGTATTAGCGCTCAGGTGACCAGTGCAACTCCCCAAGTTCCATCCATGCTGGCTCACGATACCGGATGAACGCAGCGCGGCATTTCTTCCTACATTCGTTCGGATCTCGGTGGCCATCCAATCGGCGCTCCGGGAACGCATTCCCGTAGAATATTTCTCAGACGTTGGAAAATATCGGGACATGAAGACGGCTGGGCCGATGTTGGTGTATCAGGCGAGCCCTCCATTTCGCGGCAAGAAGCGCACCGAACTCACCTACGACGTCCTGAATCCGGCTCTGATCGCCATGCTGTTCCGTAGGGCCAAGCCGAAGCTGGGAGAACTGCTGTCGCAAGCGGAGGCGAGGCTCCGCAGGGAAGGGCTCGCCGAGCTGGCGGATCAATACGCACCCAGGCGCAGCTCCGCGATTTTGGACTGCGTGCAGAAATTGAGCAAGAGCCGCCGGCACTTGTACGTCCTAATCCGGGGTGAGAGCGTGTTGATGGACGCGCTAGTGCATCTTAGCGGCCTCGGAGATCTGCCACCGAAAGCGCAAGCCAAGAAGTGGGCTCTCTTTGAGAAACGCTGGAATTTTCAACTCCGGCGCCTGTATCGGGGAAGTGATTTCTCGCACCTTGCGCGGCTGTTGCTGGAAACGGTGGAGAACGCGCTACAGTCGGATTCGGACCTGCCACAAAACAGTGGGCCAGCGTCGGACGATTACCTGGTGTTTGGCTAGCTACTCAACAAAACCCAGTCGGCGCAGCGTAGCGGCGGGCTCGTTTTCCTCAAACGACGCAACTACAGCCTTTTGGCGTCCATGCTCCAGCGCGACTCCGTACGGCGGATCCACGAACTGGAAGGTCGCGCGTAGCAACTGGAGATCGAACGAAGTACCGGCCTTCAGCCCCGTATCGTGCAGGAACGCAGCTGCGAATTGATTATCGTGGGTCGGGATGGCGATTACTCTGGTGGACTTCCAGTTCAGCTTCGCCATGCGGCGGGCGGCCGCATCGCAATGCATGCACTCCGGATCGTAGAAGAACAGGAAAATATCGCCCTGCTGGAGTGAGAACGGCTGCCCATCCACGGTAATGGAATCGGGCGCCTTCAATCCGCTCTGGCGGGTTGCATTTACTCCATAGGAGACACCCGCGAATACCAACACTGCTCCCAGAACCACCAGCGCGGCACGGATGTTCTCCGAGGGACGCGCCCACCACCCGGTAACAACTGCCATCAGCAGCATCACCGCGTCACCCACGAAAAATGCTGGACCAATCGTGCGTTTCACCAGAGGAAAGCAACTGCAATCCTTGCCGGCTAACGCGCCATAATTCGCGCCAACATACAGCATGAACGCCACCAGCATCAGCGCAATCAGCAAACTTCCCCAGCGCCGGAAGCGTGGTACCAGCACCAGCACGGCAGAGAGCGTTTCACCGATACCCAGCGTCAGGGTGAAAGGCAATGCGTAGGCGGAGGGAACCTTGAACTCGGTCAAAGCGTGCGCCCACTGAAACGGATCGGTCAGTTTCCAGGCGCCCGAAGCGAAAAAGAGAATGGCCAGCAGCAGAGCAGCGACGCCGCTAATGGTACTTTTCCAGGCCGGAAGATCGACAGTAGCCTGGCCCAGCCCCAGCTCAGCCGATTCCACTAGGCTGTCACTCATACTCTTTCTATTTTAGCCCCCCTGGGTTAATCCTTGGGTTTGCCCTTGGGTCAACCCCGACTAAAGAACCCCTTTGCGGCCTCGATGGTCTGGGCGATGTCCTGGTCGCTATGGGCCGTAGAAACGAACCCAGCCTCAAATTGGGATGGCGCCAGATAGATGCCACAATCCAGCATCCAGTGGAAGAATTCCTTGAAGCGCCCGCTATCGGATCGCTTGGCCGATTCCCAATCCGTGACCGGGTCAGGCGTGAAAAAGAATGTGAACATCGATCCCACACGGTTTACCGTGATCCCGGGCGGCGGATTCGCACAGAGCCGAGCGGTACGGCGCTCCAGCGTCTCATAAACATTGGGATTCGCTTTCAGATGACCCAGCATCGCGATCCCGGCGGCAACTGCCAGCGGATTTCCAGACAGCGTCCCGGCCTGATAGATCGGTCCCAGCGGCGCTACCTTGCTCATCACGTCTGCACGCCCGCCATAAGCGGCAATGGGAAGGCCTCCGCCAATGATTTTGCCGAGCGTAGTGAGATCGGGCTTTATTCCGAAGCGCTCTTGCGCGCCACCCAGTGCCAGGCGGAATCCAGTCATCACTTCGTCGAAAATCAGGAGCGCACCGTGCTGCTCCGTTAGGCTGCGCAGGGCCTCGAGGTACCCTTTGCGCGGAGGCACGCAGCCCATGTTGCCGACTACCGGCTCTACGATCACCGCGGCGATCTTCGAACCGCGCTCCCGAAACGCGGTTTCAACCGCTTCCACCGAATTAAAGGGCAGCGCGATAGTGGTGGCGGCGAACGCTTCCGGAACTCCCACGGTATCCGCGATCCCGAGTGTGGCCATGCCGGATCCGGCTTTCACAAGGAGCGAATCCACATGGCCGTGATAGCAGCCTTCAAACTTGATAGTGAGGTCGCGCCCCGTGAAACCGCGGGCGACGCGCAGGGCGCTCATGGTGGCCTCGGTACCCGAGTTCACCAGCCGGACCATTTCGATTGACGGCACGCATTCCCGGATTAGCTCGGCCAGTTCCACTTCGCGTTCCGTAGGTGCGCCGAAGCTGGTTCCGGTCGCCAGAACATCCTGCAAGGCTTCCAGCAGGAAGCGCGGGCGATGTCCGAAAATGAGCGGTCCCCAGGAGAGGACATAATCAATATAGTCGTTCCCATCAACGTCGAAAATGCGCGACCCTTCACCGCGCGCGATAAAGGGTGGGGTGCCTCCCACGCTGCGAAACGCGCGCACAGGCGAGTTTACGCCGCCCGGAATCGATTTCTGGGCTCGGGCGAACAGATGGCCGGAACGAGAGCGATTCATAGCGTTGGCTCAAGTCTTCCGCGGAATCAGCTTTTGATAAAAGAAATTCAACACCACGTCCTGCAGCGTGCCGTTGAGGTTCTTGAACAGCCGGCTCTTCAAACCGAGATAGGGCTGCGTGCCGGCCAGCAGGTCCTCAATGAGCGCGCGGAAGCGGGGACTGCGCCGGACGAACCCGACCATCCGGGCGGGCACGCTATTGAACAGAAACTGTCCCAGAAAAACGCGTTTGGCAAGAGACGCCGCGAATTCCAGGTCAGCGGCGAAATCGCGGCGCAGCATTCCACAGTAGGCTTGCGCCTTCTCGGCAGGCGAGTGCGCGTCGTTCAGCACCACCTGGCTCGCCAGATCGCCCGATCGCATCGCGTAGTACAGTCCTTCTCCTGTGATTGGATCCACCAAGCCTCCCGCATCGCCCACCGCCATCCAGCCATCGCCCGCCAAGCGATTCTTTTTCCAACCGGGGCTTTCGAGAGAAGGCAGCATGTGACCGTAAAAGGACGCGCCCTTGTACGGGATTCCCTTTTCGTCCATGTAGCGTTCCAGGCGCGCTCTTAAAGATTGCGCCGGCTCGCCTTTCCCGCAGATTCCTACCGAAAGATGGCCGCAGCGTGGGAACACCCAGATGTAACCCTCCAGGTTCGCGAGAAACTGGATATCGATGTGATCCTGCTGGGACGGAACATAGTAGCCCAGCGCGAACATGGTGTCGGACGCGGTCCACTGGGTGCCGACGTTGCGAAGCGGATTGCGGGCTCCTGTGGCCACGATGCAGAAATCGGCTTCGAGTGATCCATGTTGCGTTTTGAGCATCCACCCGCGGCCGGATCGCTCGATTTCAAGGACTCGTGTTTTCTCCAGCTGCGCGCCTGCTTCCTGGGCGCGATCCAGCAACATGCGGTTCAGATCCAGGCGGGAATAAATCACCAGCGGCCGGGTTAATCCCATGGTTACCGCACCGGCTTTCGGCGCCGCAAGACAGGTTTCCGTGACTACGCGCTTGGGTATTTCATTGTCGATCAAAAACGGATACTGTTGGTACGCTTTGTAAGTGAGTCCGCCGCCGCAGGGTTTTTCCCACGCCAGCTTCTCATCAAAAACAAGCGTATCCAAACCGCTTCTCGCCAGACGCTCCGCCGCGAATGCTCCCGCCGGACCGCCACCCAGGACGGCGACTCGTTTCATTTCGGTGGCTCGGGCTTTTTGCTAGGGATCGCCGGATGACCAGGCGGCAGAGTCTGGGGCATCGCGCCGATGGAGCCCGGCTCGCCGGATTGTCCTCCGGGTTGTCCACCTGGATGTCCCGTTGGCGGGCCGCCCGGGTGCCCTTCCATCCCTTGGCCGTGCGCTTCGCCACCGGCCCGGCCTTTCACCACCCAATCGTTGCCCTTCCGTTCCAGAACATAACGCATGTCCATACCTGACCCAGGTACGTTGCTGCCTTTCGCCTGTAGGTGCACCGTCGCAGTGGCTTCGTTGTCGCGGTAAGTGACGTTCGAGATGCTGACGTCCATCGAAAGCAGATCGGAGCGCTTGGAAAGATAATTCAGCACGCCCTGGCGCACTGCGTCCGTGTTCTGGATATCGCGCTTGCAGCCGCTCAGGACGGTCAGGCATAGCACGAGACCGGCAGTAACAAAAGTTAAGCGATTCACAATTTCGATTATAGTCCGGGACGGCGGTAGCGCTTGCGGTTTGCCTCGCGGCCCTGCTAAACTTCCCTAAGTCTCTTATGGGAGAATCCAAACCGCATCCCGGCGAACTCCTGCAAGGCACCCTCGACATGCTGATCCTGAAAACGCTGACGCGCGGGCCGTTGCATGGCTATTCGATAACGGAATTCATTCAGCAAACTTCCGAAGATGCGCTGCGAGTGGAGGAGGGCGCGCTCTATCCGGCATTGCACCGGCTGGAGCTGCGTGGGCTGCTGGCTTCCGAATGGGGTGTCTCGGAGAACAACCGGCGCGCCAAGTATTACCGGCTCACGGCGGCGGGGCGCAAACAGCTGGCACAAGAAACCGAGCATTGGGGACGGATGACCGCGGCCATCGCGCGGATTTTGGAAGCAACTTAGCACGCCGTACAATCTAGATATGCAAAAACTTCTTGCGGCGCTGTTCTGCTGCGGTTGCGCGTTCGCCCAATCGTCGACGGATTGGCCCAACCTGGCGCGCTATCACGACCAGAACGCACATCTCGCTCCTCCGGCGGCGGATGAAAATCGGGTGGTCTTCATGGGCGATTCCATTACAGATGGCTGGGGCCGGCAATACGGGCAGTTTTTTCCAGGCAAGCCCTACGTGAACCGCGGCATCAGCGGACAAACCACGCCGCAGATGCTGATCCGTTTTCGTCCGGATGTCATCGCGCTAAGACCGAAAGTTGTGGTGTTCCTGGCCGGAACCAACGATATCGCGGGCAACACCGGGCCCATGACGTTGGAGGCTATCGAAGACAATCTGGCATCCATGGCGGAACTGGCGACCGCTAACAATATTAAAGTGGTGCTCAGCTCCGTGCTTCCGGTGTGCGATTACATCAAGCTGCAGACGGAGCGCCGCCCGCCGGAAAAAGTGATCGCGCTGAACGCCTGGATCAAGGATTACGCGGCCCGGAACGGCTTCGTCTATCTGGACTACTACTCCGCGATGCTCGACGACAAGCAGATGTTCCGAAAGGAATTGACTTACGACGGTCTACATCCCAATGACGCCGGATACGAAGTTATGGCGCCGCTGGCGGAAAAGGCAATCGCTGCCGCGTTAGCCAAGTGAAAAAGGATAAGGCATGACCAAACTAATTCCGGGCTTGCTGTTGGCGACGCTAGGTACACTCGCGAGCGCACAAGTAATCGCCATCCGGGCGGGACATCTGATTGATCCCGAGACCGGTAGCGTTGCGGCCAACCAGATCATCCTGGTGGAAGCGGGAAAGTTCACTGCCATCGGACCAAATATTGCGATTCCGCCCAATGCCGAGGTAATCGATCTCGGGCAATACTATGTGTCGCCCGGTCTTGTTGATGCACACAATCACCTGGCGCTCACGTACAAGAAGGACCCTGAAAACAACAGCTACTATCTCACCACCGTCATGGATTCGACGGCAATCCGCGCCGTGCAGGCCGTTTCGAACGGCATAACAATGCTGAACTCAGGCTTTACCGTCGAGCGCGATCTCGGGAATGCCGGTAGCTACGCCGATACCGCGCTGCGCGTGGCCATCGAGCAAGGCTGGATTCCAGGGCCAACGGTCATCAATTCGGGCATCATCATTGGCGGAATGGGCGGGCAGTTTTCTCCAGTGCCGGAGCGCGCCAGCCTGGTGTATCCGGAATATCTGGACGCCGACACACCCGATGAGATTGTGAAGGCGGTACGCCGCAATATTCTGTACGGCGCCAAGGTGATCAAGATAATGGTGGATGCTAAATCCTATGGTTATACCGTGGACGAGATGAAGCTATTCGTTTCGGAAGCCGCCAAGAGCGGCTTGAAAGTGGCCGGACATGTACAAACGCATGCCGGCGCGATGCGTGCGATCGAAGCCGGCATATGGTCCATTGAACATTCCATTGGCCTGGATGACGAAGCGCACAAGCTAATGGCGCAGAAGGGTATCTGGCGAGTGGGCACCGAGACTCCGCTCTCCAGCTATTACAGTCCCAACGAAGAGCGTTTCCGGCGACAGGTGGAGGGAATGAAGAACGCCTACGCTAATCATGTGAAGATGGCCTTTTCCACCGATGCCGACTACTTTATCCCGGGCATGACGCGAGGCGAAATCTCCATCGATTTTCTGAAGAGCTGGAAGGCGGCTGGAATTCCGGCCCCTGAGATTTTGAAAATCATGACCGTGAACGGATACAAAGTCTGCGACATCTACGACAAGCGCGGACCTGTCAAGACGGGCCTTCCGGCGGATCTGATCGCCGTGCGCGCCAATCCGCTGGAGGAGATCGACGCGCTACGCGATGTACGTTTCGTGATGAAGGACGGAGTGGTATTCAAGCGCGATGGCGTGATGACGCCGGAGAAGTTCTTCCACAGCGGGCCGGTGAATGGCTGGCGGATTCACTAGTTTTTTGGATATTCCCTAATCCGCTATAGCGAACTATGTTATAGTTACCGCATGCGCCCTTTCGCTCTCTCGCGCGATACCTTTCACATCCTGGTTGCGCTCGCCGATCGCGACCGTCACGGCTACTCCATCATGCAGGAGGTCAGCGAGCGCACGGCCGGCCAGGTGAACCTCAGTCCCAGCACGTTGTATTCGGCGATCAAGCGTCTGCTCGAAGAAGGATTGATCGAGGAACTGGAGGAGCGGCCTGATCCCGAGCACGATGACGAACGGCGCCGCTATTACCGTCTGACCAAGGCGGGCCGGCGCGCGGCCGTTGACGAAGCCAAGCAACTGGAAAAACTGCTGGCGGATGCGCGCTCCAGCGGCCTGGTACCCAAGCGGGTTTGAGCGCGCGTCTTTGATAAACTCGTATGCCATGACCTTTCGTTTTGGCATCGGTTTCCTGTTGGCGGCATCCCTATTTGCGCAACAACGGCTGCTTACCGTGGACGACATGCACAAGTTCCACGACGTGCGCGATGTGCAGATCTCACCCGACGGCAAGTGGGTAGCTTATACCGTCAGCTCGGTGGACGTTGCCGCGGACAAGAGCGACACGGATGTATGGATGGCGAGCTGGGACGGAACCGAGCAGTTGCGGCTGACATCGAGTCCCGAGAACGAGAATGCGCCGCGCTGGAGTCCCGATGGCCGCTACCTAGCTTTTCTTTCCGGCCGTCCCGGAAAGGCCAAGGGCACACAGATCTGGCTGCTCAACCGCATGGGCGGCGAGGCGCAGCAGTTTACCGATTTCAAGAACAAGCTCTCGTCCTACGAGTGGTCGCCCGACTCGAAACGTCTGCTGCTCACGATGACGGAGCGCGATCCCGCGGATACCGACGACGACAAACCCGCGCCGGGCCCCAACGCGAAGGCGCCGAAACCAATCGTCGTGGATCGCTACAAATTCAAGCAGGACATCCAAGGTTACCTGACCCAGAAGCCCGGCCGCTTCTATTTATTCGATATGGCTACCAAGAAGACGGAGCCGGTGACCGCGGACGGATTCGAAGTGGCTTCGCCGGCCTGGTCGCCCGACGGGCAATGGATCGCGTTCCTTGGCAAGGAGGGTAAGGACGCCGAACGCTACAACACGTGGAACATCTATGTAATCGAAGCGCGCACCGACGCCACACCGCGCCAGATCACTCACTACGATGGCGTGCATTCTTCAGCCTCGCGTGCGCAACCTGAGTGGAGTCCGGATGGCAAGCGGCTGGTGTATCTCGAAAGCACCGGTGCCAAGAACAGCGCGTACAACATGAGCAGGCTGGCCGTGATTGGCGTGGATGGCGGCGTGCCGAAACTGCTAGCTGACAAGTTGGACCGTTCTGTCTCGGCTCCGCGGTTCACGCCCGACGGTTCTTCGATTTTGTTGCTGGTTGCGGACGATCGCTCCGAGTATCCCGCGCGCATTCCAGCTAACGGTGGAACGATAGAACGGCTGGTGCAAAGTCCCGGAATGATTTCCACTTTGGCACAAGGCAAAGACGGGCGGTTGGCTGTGTTAGCTGCAAACGACGGGGCCCATTTGGAAATTCATGCGCTCGAAAACGGCAGTCTGCGTCCGCTGACACATCAAAACGATGCGTTGATGGCTGAGCTGAAGCTGGGCGCCACTGAAGATTTCAGTTGCAAGGCCAAGGATGGAACTGAGGTACACGGGCTGTTGGTGAAGCCCCCCGATTACGAGCCCGGGCGGAAATATCCCACGCTGCTGCGCATCCACGGCGGTCCCAATGGGCAGGATTCGCACGCATTCAATTTCGAGCGTCAGATCTTCGCCGCGAACGGCTATGTGGTGGTGAATGTCAATTATCGGGGCAGCTCCGGACGCGGCGAGAAATATCAAACCGCGATCGCGGCGGACTGGGGCAACAAGGAAGTGATCGATCTACAAGCGGCCATGGATCACGTAGTGGCCATCGGAGTCGCGGATCCCGACCGGCTGGGCGTAGGCGGTTGGAGCTACGGCGGTATCCTGACTGACGCGATCATCGCGAAGGACCATCGTTTCAAAGCCGCCACCAGCGGAGCCGGGACTGCATTTCCACTGGCGCTCTACGGCGTGGACCAATACATCATGCAGTACGAAGAGGAGATTGGTCCACCGTGGAAGGTTGGTCTGGAGCCGTGGATCAAGCTCTCGTATCCCTTCCTGCACGCCGATCAAATCACCACTCCGACGCTGTTCCTGGGCGGAGAAAAGGATTTCAATGTTCCTCTCGTCGGCGGCGAGCAGATGTACGAGGCGCTACGCAGCCTCGGAGTGCCCACGCAACTGGTGGTTTATCCAGGCCAGTTCCACGGCATCACGCGGCCGAGTTATCAGAAGGATCGCGTGGAGCGCTATTTGGCCTGGTATGCGAAATATCTGAAGACGGCGGAAGCGTCGGCGCCGACCGCGAGCAGTCGCTGATGTAACGTGGGGGCCTTCGATCACCGGTGCACTACAACAGCGCTGAGAGCAGCCGCTATTATTAAAAGCACCGCAGCCGCGATGATCCACAGCCTGCGCCAGTTCCTGACTGGATTGTTCGATTCTGGAGCAACGTACGTCTCCTTAATCGCCGGCGCTCCAGACTCGGCGCGGATTTTCGCAGCCAGCAGTGCTGCTGCCATGCTGGCGGCATTCGGAAAACGTTCTTCCGGATTCTTAGCGAGCGACTTCATTAACACGTCCACTACCGGTTGCGGAACTGAAATGCCAAACTCGGTCAGCGGCGGCGGTTGCTGCTCGGCTTGCGCGCGGATCAGCTCATAGTCGCTATCGTTCTCAAAAGGGACGCGGCCGGAGAGCATTTCATAAAACACCACGCCCGCGGAGTACAAATCCGAACGCTCGTCAAACGCCTTGTCCATCACGCGCTCCGGCGCCAGGTACTCCAGCGTTCCCACCACGCCGCCTTCGCCAGTGAGCCGCGCGGTTCCCAATGCGCGTGCGATTCCAAAATCCGTTACCTTCACTCCGCGCGTGGGAGTAAGCATGATGTTGGCGGGTTTGATATCGCGATGCAGAATCCCGAGAGAATGCGCATGCTGCAACGCTTCCAGAACATGGATCAGCAGATCGGTAGCCGCGCGCCAAGGCATAGCGCCCTCGCCGCGAATCACGTCGTCGAGCGGCCTTCCGGGAACAAATTCCATCACCATGAAATATTCGTCTTCTTGGCGGAAGAATGAGTACAGCGTTGCGATGGAGGGATGGTTCAAGCGCGCTAGCGTAACGGCTTCGGTTCGGAATCGCTCCAGTATCTCGGGATTACCCGCGATCTCCGGCTTCAAAACTTTTATGGCAACCTGACGCTCCACCATGGCGTCGACAGCTCGATATACCGCGCCCATTCCACCCTCGCCTAGCTTCTCGAGGATCCGATAGTTGCCCGCCACCCGGCCGGTCATCGTCATAGGGAGCCAACCTCGGGAGTCGCCTCGGTACCGGCGCGATGGGGCTGGCTGTCTTCGTAGACCCGGAGCACGGCGACCGTAACGTTGTCGGTACACATGCGCTCGAGGGCCAGATTCAGCAGACCGGAGCAGGCTTCGCAGGGTTCCGCGGAGCCAGCAATGGAGCAGATTTCTGAATCAGTGACGATGTCGTGCAGCCCGTCCGAGCACAAAAGCATCCGGTCATCCGGCCAGAGCGAAAAGGGCGCGTCCCAGGTGGCCACTTCCACTTCCGGATGCGTTCCCATGGCACGCAGGATCACGTTGCGCCCTTCGTGTTCACGCGCTTCGCTCATGGTGATCAATCCCTGTTTCACTAACGCCATGGTGGCGGAATGGTCCTCCGTCATTCGATAGATTCGCCCGCCTCGCACCAGGTACGCCCGGCTGTCGCCGATGTGCGCCGAATAGGCAGTTCCGTTGACCACAGCCACGGCGGTGCAAGTGGTGCCCATGCCCGCCAGCTCGCTGCGATGGCGGGAGAGAGCATAGATCTCGCGGTTCGCAGTTTCAAAGGCCTCGACCAGCGCGGTTTGTGGATCGGTTCGGGCCGTGGAATAAGCCTCGCTCACGATGTGTACGGCCATATGGCTGGCCACTTCTCCGCCCTCGTGGCCGCCCATGCCGTCGGCCACAATCGCCAGCACGCCATGGCTCGCGAGTCGTTCCGGATCCTGTGGCAATATCAGCTTGCCGCAGTCCTCGTTAGATTCGCGGCGCGGACCCTTGTCGGTTAGCACGCTGGCCTGGACGGCGCAGTGGAAGATCCCCGGGTTGGTGGGCCGTATGGGCCGTACCGTTGCGCGCTTTTTCTTTTCAAACATGTGTATTGCCTTTACTTACGCAGGCTGATCCAGAAATCCAGGCCGCCGCAGCTTGAGTTGGACACTATGGCCCGCACGCGGACTGATCCGGTACGAAGTTTTTCTCGCAGTTCCCCACAGGCCGGCGAGCAGAACGATACATATCGCGGTCAGCGCGGCCGCGCGCTGAATGCGTGTGCGGAACGTGCCAGATTCGCGGCATGCACCATGCTCACCGGCAGTGGGTCCAAAGTGAATTCGAACTCGGGACCGCCCGGGCCAAGCTGAACGATGTCGCCCGGCATCAGCTTCACGCGGCCGCTGACTCGCTGCGTGTTGACGTAGGTTCCGTTGCGGCTGCCTAGATCGCCGATCCAGAAGTTGTCGCCCTCGATGGAAATCTTCGAGTGAGCACGGCTGACCAGGTCGCCCTTATCCGGGTCGAAAGCAACCTCGCAGTTCGGATCGCGTCCGATGGCGATGTTGGGCAACTTGCCGAGCGGTATCTCCTGGCTGGTTCCGGCCTTGCTTGAATTCCGGAAACGAAGGATAATCTTCTGATCCATGGTCCCTCCATCCCTTACAGCGCAATACAAGGGCGAAACGCCTCACGGAATCTTCAGAAAACAAGACCGGGGGCCGGCGGGATGGTACCATTGGTACCCTTTCGCCGGATGAAGCCTCTGATCTATGGTTCCGCTGCACTGGCCGCTGTTGGACTGGCGCTGAGCATCACATCTCACCTGGCCGCGCTCCAAGCGAAGCCCGGCCCATTGGGCAACTACACCTGGATTCTGCACCTCGGGGCGCTGGCTGTTTGCGTTCCGGCAGCCCTGGTGGCGCGTCGCCTGATGCGAGGCGTTCCACGCAAGGACCAATGGAAGGCGCTGCTGGCCGGATGTCCCGCGTGGATGAAATACCTTCTTTACGGATTCCTGGGATATGCGGTGGTGAATTTCGCCATCTTCATGGTTACGCCGCACAGTGGCGGCACGGGCACAATGCCACCCCCGGTGGTGCGCGGATTTTCGGGGCATTGGATGGCAATTTACGCGGGCGCGTTGGCCATCCTGTATTCGGGCGCGAAGCGAGTTGGCTGACTGATCGTCTGTTTCGAGTGCCGACTGGGATGCCATCCTGCCCCACTCCAAGATGCGTAGCATAATGGAGTCATGTTGCGGTCGAGGAATTGGAATACCTGGTTGCATGGATGACAGCCGCGTTACCTGATAGTTTCGCTACACCTCTGAGATTCAAGTGCCGGAACTCCCCGACATTGTCGTCTACATAGAAGCTCTCGAAAAGCGCATCCTCGGTCAGACGCTGGAACACATCAGACTGGCCAGCCCCTTTCTGCTGCGCACAGCGGATCCGCCCCTTCAGAGCGCCGAAGGCAAAAGCGTTCGAGAACTACGGCGGATTGGCAAACGTATCGCCATTGGGCTCGAAGGCGATCTGTGGCTGGTGCTGCACCTCATGATCGCCGGGCGCCTCCACTGGCGCGCCCGCGGCGTCAAAGTATCGCGGCCGCGTGGCCTGGCCGCTTTCGATTTTCCAAATGGCAGCCTGCTTCTCACCGAGGCGGGATCGAAGAAGCGGGCATCGCTGCACTTGGTGGTTGGTGAGGCAGGACTCGACGCGCTGGATCCAGGAGGCCTGGAAGTCTTGGACGCGGACTTCGCGACTTTCACCACTGCTCTTACCTCCGAAAATCACACTCTCAAGCGCGCACTCACCGATCCTAGAACGTTCAGCGGCATCGGCAATGCTTATTCCGATGAGATTCTCTTCGAAGCGGGACTATCGCCGGTAGCGTTGACCCAGAAGCTTACGTCCGATCAGATTCGCCGCCTCTATGACGCCATCCGCGCGAACTTGCTCCGCTGGGTCAAAGCCTTGCGGACGGAAGCCGGTGATGGATTTCCCGAAAAGGTCACGGCCTTCCGCGAAGACATGGCCGTCCACGGCCGCTACAAACAACCCTGCGTCCGATGCGGCGCAAAAGTGCAGCGGATTCGCTACGCATCCAACGAAACCAACTACTGCGCCCACTGCCAAACTGGCGGAAAACTGCTGGCCGACCGCGCTCTGTCGCGCCTGATGCGAGAGGACTGGCCCAGGACGCTCGAGGAGCTGGAGTCGCTTACAATCAAAAAATGCTGAAACGTGCCACGCTTCTTTTCACAGTAGCCGTGGGCTGCGCTCTTGCCCAGCATTCACATACTCCCGAGGCGGCAGCCACCGGACCAGCGCCACTCCTGGACGGCCTCGGCCACATGCATCACGCCGTCACCACATCGAATCCGGAAGCGCAACGCTACTTCGATCAAGGCTTGACGCTGATCTACGCTTTTAACCACGACGAAGCGGCGCGCTCGTTTCGCTACGCGGCGCTGATCGATCCGCAATGTGCCATGGCGTATTGGGGCGTGGCGCTCGCGGTGGGGCCAAACTACAACGACCCGGATATCGACCTGAGCCGTGAGAAGGCGGCTGTCGATGCCATCCAGAAGGCGCAGGCCGTTGCCGGGAAAACCACAGACAATGAACGGGGCTACATTCACGCCTTAGCGAAACGCTACTCCACGGATACGAAAGCGGACCGCAAGCAGTTGGGACTCGACTATAAGCAAGCCATGGGCGAGCTGATGCGGCGCTTTCCCGACGATCTGGATGCCGCGGTGATCTACGCCGAGAGCGCCATGGATCTGCATCCCTGGCAGCTCTGGAAGCCGGATGGACAACCCGCGGAAGGCACCCTCGAAATCGTGGAAGTGTTACGTGGAGTGCTACAGCGTGCACCGGACCACATCGGCGCCAATCATTATTACATCCATGCCACGGAAGCCTCACCGCATCCCGAGGAGGCCACTCAAAGCGCGGAGCGATTGAAGACCCTCGCGCCCGCCGCCGGGCACCTGGTGCACATGCCTGCTCACACCTACATCCGCGTCGGCGATTACCACGCTGCATCCGTCGCCAATGAAAAGGGTGCCGCTGCCGACGAGGAATACGTCAAGAAGTACAACATTACCGGAATGTATCCAGTGATGTACTATTCGCACAATCTGCATTTCCTCGCGGTATCGAGCAGCATGGAGGGAAATTTTTCAGAAGCTCATAACGCGGCCGAGAGATTGGTGGCCGGTATGCAGCCTTACCTCAAGGAAAACCCCATGGCGGAATGGTTCGTTCCCACGCGCACGCACGTGCTGGTGCGGTTCCGCCGATGGGACGAGATTGAGAAGTTGCCGGAACCCGACAAGAACTTGCATCTCGCGCACACGTTTTGGCTGTTCGCACGCGGCATGGCCTACAGTGGTACCGGGCAGGCCGCCGAGGCCGTCGCCGACCGGGATGCTCTGCTCGCCGAATCCAAAACCATTCCGGCGGAAACCCCGCTGGGGTTCAATACGGCGCGTAATGTGCTCGACATCGCGGCTCTGATGCTGGACGCAAGCATCGCGCGCTCGCGGCACGACAACAAGCTGGCGGTCGAACTGTTAAACAAAGCGGCGCAGGCGGAAGATGCTCTCAACTACGACGAGCCACCGGATTGGTATCTGCCGCCGCGCGAATCTTTGGGTGGGGTTTTGTTCGCCGAGGGCCATCCCGCCGAAGCAGAAGCAGTATTCCGCGCGGAGCTGCAGGCGCATCCCAAGAATCCCCGCGCCTTGTTCGGCCTCGCGGAGTGCCTGAAAGCGCAAGGCAAGAACCAGGAAGCTGCGAAATTCCGGGCCGAGTTCGAGGTAGGCTGGAAGTACGCGGATACCAAGCTCAACATGGCTGACCTATAATCGGCCGATGCAACGGCTCCTGCTCGCGCTCTTTCTTGTCCTCCCCGCTTTTTGTCAACCTCCCACCGCTCAGGGCGACCTGGATGATTACATCCTGCGCGCCATGAAAACCTTCGATGTCCCAGGCGTATCGGTAGCCGTGGTGAAGGACGGCGCGGTGGTGTTCGCAAAAGGCTACGGCGTACGGAAGCTCGGCGAGACTGCGCCTGTCGATTCGCATACTCTTTTCGGAATCGGCTCCAACACCAAGGCGTTCACAACCGCTTCGCTCGGAATTCTGGTGGACGAAGGCAAACTCAGTTGGGATGATCGCGTGGTGGACCGCTTGCCAGGGTTCCAGATGTACGACGCGTACGTCACGCATGAAATGACCATCCGCGATCTGTTGACGCATCGCAGCGGTCTGGGCCTCGGCGCCGGCGATCTACTGTTCTTTCCGCCATCTTCCTACACTCGTGAAGACATCATCGCCAAGCTGCGCTACATAAAGCCGGAATCGAGCTTTCGCAGCAAATACGCCTACGACAATCTCCTCTACATGGTGGCTGGCCAGATCATTCCAGTAGTCACCGGGAAACAATGGCAGGATTTCATCAAAGAGCGAATCTTTGCGCCGGTAGGCATGAGCGACAGCAACACTAGCGCCGCCGATTTTCGCCCCGATGGCGACTTCGCCGCACCGCATTCGGAAGTGGAAGGCAAGCTCCAACCAATTCCCCAAATCGACAACGTCGCTCCGGCCGGCGCCATCAATTCCAGCGCCTCCGACATGGCCAAGTGGATGATCGTCCAGCTTGGCAGCGGAAAAATTCCTGACGGCGACCAACGGCTGTTCAGCCAGCGCGTGGCGAAAGAAATGTGGTCGGCCCAGACCATTCTTCCCGTTGGCGACCTTCCGCCAGCGCTGGCCGCCCTGAAAACGAATTTCGCAGCCTACGGACTCGGTTGGTTGCTGCGCGAGTATCGCGGATACAAGCAGGTTACGCATGACGGCGGATTGCCCGGCTATGTGTCGCGCGTGGCCCTGATTCCGGATCTAAAGCTGGGTGTGGTGGTGTTGACCAACCAGGAATCCGTCGGACTTCTCGGGGCTATCTCGTATCGGATTCTCGATTCGTATTTGAGCGCGCCGTCGATGGATTGGGTGAAGACCATCCACGATATTCAGAACATGCAGAAGGCCGGAGCGGCCGACATCGAGAAAAGTCAAACCGGCGCGCGAAACGCGAATTCGAAACCTTCGCTTCCGCTCGAAAAATACTCGGGCAAATATGCCGACGCCTGGTATGGCGACATCGCAATCTCAATGGAACAGAACGGGCTGGTGATGCGCTTCAGCCACTCGCCGGCCCTGACTGGGGATCTGGAACATTGGCAGTACGACACCTTCAAGGCTCATTGGCGCGACCGTAGTTTGGCTGCCGACGCTTTCGTAACCTTCGCGCTGAATCCGGATGGATCCATCAACCAGGTGAAAATGGTTCCCGTTTCGCCGCTGACGGATTTCAGCTACGATTTTCAGGATCTGCTCATCAAGCCGAAAAAATAATTTACTTCTTCTTCTCAAGCTCATCCACCGCGCTTACCATGGCAGCCGTCGGCGCCGTGTCTGCTCCCTCCACCATCGCGAGCAGCGCGGCCAGCGCTCGATTCCGTCCTTCTAGCTCAGCCTTTCCGGCGGAAGCCTGCTGCGCCGCTTCAAAGGTCTGGTGCATCAGGACGACGATCCTCTGCGCGAGCGCAAACTGCTGCTGCAAACCAGCGAGCGGCGTTCCCACGCGCGGATCCATTTTCACCGTCAACGGCTGCGTATAGCTTTTTCCCTTGACCGTCAGCTTTACGGAGTACTCGCCCGGCAGCGCCAGAGCTCCCATCGGAGATCGCGGCGTATCCCGATAGATGGCCGAGATAGGATAATCGTGATCCACAGCGTCGGGAGGCGGGTAACATAAATCCCAGACGAATCGATGCAGGCCGGCCGCCGTGGCCGGAATAGCTGGCGGGCGAATCCAGTAAGTGGGCACGTTCAGGGCCGGATCGATGGGATCCGGTTTGTCGTCGCTCGAATATCGGCGCACCAATTTCTTTGCGCTATCGAAGATCTCGATAGTCACTGGCGAAGACGCAGCGGATGTCAGGTTGTAATAAAGAATGGCTCCATCCGGCGGGTTTTGTCCGGCCGGCTCCTCCGGTGGAAGCGGCGTATCGGTGCCATTGTTCCAACGCATGCGTAGAGCCGTCGACGGACGAAATAGATGCGCATCGGCGGCCCCGCTCTCGCCGTTTATCTGACGGAGTGGCGCAACGTCGTCGAGAATCCAGAAGCCGCGCCCGTGCGTCCCAGCCACCAGATCGTTGTCATGAATCACCAGATCGCGAATCGAAATCGGCGGCATGTTTTGCTGGAGCGCCTGCCAGTGATCGCCATCATCGAACGAAACGTAAACGGCCAGTTCCGTTCCGGCGTACAGCAGTCCTTTTCTTACGGGATCCTCGCGCACCGTGTTCACGGGCTGGTCGGGCAATCCGTTAACAATCTCCTTCCACGTCTTGCCTCCATCGTGGGTCCGGTAAATGTGCGGCTTCAGATCGTCCAGCCGGATACGATTGATAGCCCCGTACACGGTGACATCGTCGAAGTGCGATGCGTCCAGCATGGAGACTTTGCTCCATGGCGTAAGTGCCGCCGGAGTGATGTTATTCCAACTCTTCCCGCCATCGCGCGTGACATGGATTAACCCATCATCGGTTCCAGCCCAAATCACATTCACATCTTTGCGCGAGGGCGCCACGGCATAAATCACGCCCCGTCGCGTGGCTTGCTTCTTCGCTTCCTCCGTATAAACACCAACGTTCGATGGAATATCATACGTCTCGCGCGTCAAGTCCGGACTGATGATGTCCCAACCGCGGCCTCCATTGACAGTCTTGAATAATACGTTCGAGCCTAGATACAGTACGTGCGGATCCACTGGCGAGAACAGCAGCGGCATGGTGCGCACAAATCGATACTTGCCGCCTCCGCCGGGAACCACAGGTCCGACCTGTTGCACTTGCCCGGTGCTGCGATCGAAGCGCGAGACCTTGCCGCCGTAAATGATATTGGGATTGAGTGGATCGGGCGCCACATATCCGTATTCTTCGACACCCACCGGATGCCATTCCCGAAAAGTGATTTCGCCGTAATCGCTCCGGCTGGCAATTCCCGCGGAGCCGCTCTCCTGTTGTCCGCCGTAAACCCAGTACGGGAACTGATTGTCGGTAATCACATGGTAGAACTGCGCGGTGGGCTGGTTATACCAGGAACTCCATGTCGCCCCGCCATTCACCGTGATGGTTGCGCCTTGATCGCTGGCCAGCAAAATGATTTCCGGGTGCTCGGGATTGATCCAGATGGTGTGATAATCATCCCCGCCTGGCGCGCCTTTGATGGCCGTGAAAGTTCGCCCGGCGTCGGACGAACGATATGTGGAAGTGTTCGCCACGTAGATGACGTTCTTATTCTTCGGATCCACGCGCACACAGGCAAAATCGGAGCCGCGACCGGAAACGCGTTCTTCCGTGTTCACGCGCTTCCAAGTTGCTCCGGCATCGTCGGAGCGATACAACGCGCTCGGCTTCCCTTCCACCAGCGCATACATACGATTCGGATCGCTGGGCGCGATCCCGATGCCGATGCGTCCGAGTCCTTCCGCCGGAGTGGGAAGGCCGCCTGTGAGTTGCTGCCAGGTGGTGCCGCCATCTATGGATTTCAAAAGCCCGCTGGCGGGCCCGCTCCATTCGCCGTTTTCCCAAGGCCCCTGGCGCGCTGCCCACAACACTGCGTAGACAATCGCAGGATTGGTTGGGTCGAATGCCAGATCTACCGCTCCGGTATTCTCATCCTTATACAGCACCTTCTGCCACGTTTCGCCGCCGTCGGTGGATCGAAAGACGCCGCGCTCAACATTCGGACCATACGGATGCCCAAGCACGGCCACAAAGACACGGTTGGAATCGCGGGGATCAACCAAAATCGCTGAAATCTGCTGGCCATCCCGAAGCCCGAGATGGCGCCAGGTCTGGCCCGCGTCGGTGGATTTGTAAATTCCGTCGCCAACCGAAAGATCCGGCCGTTGCACGCCCTCGCCGCTGCCGACGTAAATGATGTTCGGATCCGACGGCGCGATAGCGATGGCGCCGATGGAGCCGGTAGGCTGGTCATCGAATAACGGACGCCAGGTTCGACCGATATCATCAGTCTTCCAAACTCCGCCATTCGTCGCAGCGACGTAGAACACATTCGGCTGCGATGCGATGCCGGCCGCGGCAATGGTGCGTCCACCGCGGAACGGCCCAATCATCCGCCAACGAAAGCCAGAAAGATCAGGAGCGACAGTTTGAGCAGCCAGCGGAATCAGGCTCAAGAGAAGGTAAGTAAGGCGATGCACGGAAATCGAGTTTAACATGGGAACGGAAGACAGTTTCTGGTTTCTGGTTCCTGGTTTCTGGTTGTCGACAGTTCGGGAACGAGTAACCAGAAACCAAAAACTAGAAACCAGAAACTATCAGTGCCCGCCATCCTAATCTTCGCCCTCACCTATCTGGTGCTCGCCATCGGCCGGCTACCCGGCTTCCGCGTGGACCGCACCGGCGCCGCCATCATCGGTGCAAGTTTGATGGTAGCCGTGAACGCGCTCACTTTAGGGGAAGCGCAGCAGGCCATCAATTTTGACACCATCATTTTGCTCTTCGGAATGATGATCGTGGTCGCGAATCTGCAGTTATCAGGCTTCTTCTCTTTAGTGGCCGAGCGCGTGGTGGAACATGCGCACCGCCCCTTATTGCTTTTGATCGCTATTGTGGCGATCGCAGGCTTCTTCTCCGCGTTCTTCGTTAACGACACCATGTGCCTCGTCCTGACGCCGCTAGTTCTAGAGATCAGCGAAACACTTCGCCGCAATCCCGTCCCCTATCTGTTGGCTGTCGCGATGGCGTCCAACATCGGGAGCGTCGCCACCATCACCGGCAATCCGCAGAACATGATGATCGGCAGCTTCTCGGGTATCCCCTACCGCCAGTTCCTGGCGTCGCTCGCTCCCATTGCGCTAGCCGGCCTGGTTCTGACAGTACTCGTCATTTTCCTGGCTTACCGTTCAGAATTTGCCTCCAGCGCGCGCGTCAATGTTGAAAAGCGTCCCGTGCGCGTGGATCGCTGGCTGATGTGGAAAGCCATCATCGCTTCGCTAGCGATGATCGTCATGTTTTTCGCCGGATGGCCGGTTCCCAAAGTCGCCGTCGTGGCTGGAGCACTGCTGCTCATCACCCGCCGGGTGAATCCGGAAAAGGTCTATCGCCGCATCGACTGGAGCCTGCTAGTAATGTTCGTAGGCCTGTTCGTCGTCATCGCCGGAGTGGAAAAAACCTCGCTCGAAAAGGACCTGGCGGCCTTCGCCGGACAAATCCATCTGGACAATGTCTTCCTGCTAAGCGCTTTCTCCGCGGTGTTATCCAACCTGGTCAGCAATGTTCCGGCCGTGCTGGTGTTCAAGCCCTTCGCCGCGCATCTGGCGAACCCCACCCAAGCGTGGCTCACGCTGGCCATGTCGTCAACACTGGCGGGAAACCTGACAGTACTTGGATCGGTAGCCAATCTGATCGTCATTCAGCAGGCCCGCCGCAAGGTGACCATCGGATTCTGGGAGTACTTCCGCGTAGGCGCGCCGCTCGCGATCCTGACACTCCTATTGGGCGCGTTTTGGATTCAAACATTTCCACCGTAAAATGTCCTATCCTAGGTAGGTGATGAACTGGATCGCCTTCGTACTGGGTCTCGCGGCCGGTGGATTGATCGCCTGGCTATGGATGCGAGCGCGGCTGGCCCGCATCGAAGCCGCCCAACAGTTCGCCGGCGATTCCGCCGCTAAACTCAACGAGACCTTCCAATCCCTCGCGGACGCAGCTCTCCGATCGAATCAGGGCGCGTTTTTGGACGCCGCGCGTGCCACGCTAGACACCGCCCGTGCGCAGATGACCGGCGACCTGGCCCAGAAGCAGACCGCGATCGAAGGCGTAGTCCGGCCTCTGAACGACTCATTGACGCGCCTCGAAACCCACGTGCGCGAACTTGAGCGCGCCCGCGCCACTGCATTCGGAAGCCTCGGCGAACAGTTGCAATCGCTCGCGCGCGAAACTTCCACGCTTTCCACCGCCTTGCGCTCGCCGCAGGCCCGCGGCCGCTGGGGAGAAGTTACTCTGCGGCGCGTCGCCGAGCTGGCGGGCATGGTCAAGAATTGCGATTTTGTCGAGCAGGAAACGCGAGAGGGCGACGGCGTCCGCATTCGCCCGGATATGATCGTGCGCCTTCCCGGCGATCGATCGCTGGTGGTGGACGCCAAGGTCCCGCTAACAGCTTACCTAGAAGCCGCCGGAGCGAGCGACGAACCATCGCGCCGCGCTTTCCTGCAACGCCACAGCCAGCAGCTAGCCGAGCACGTCCGGCAGCTTTCTAGCAAGCAGTATTGGAGCCAGTTCCAGCCCACGCCGGAGCTGGTGGTTCTGTTCCTTCCCGGCGACCATTTCTTCAGCGCCGCTCTGGAAGCCAATCCCGATCTCATCGAAGAAGCCCTGGCGCGCAACGTGGTGATCGCCACGCCTGTTACTCTGATCTCAATCCTGCGTGGCATCGCCTACGGTTGGGGCCAGGAGCAATTGGCGGAGAACGCCGAGGCCATCCGCGCGGTTGCGTCCGAGCTCTACGATCGCGTGCAACTGGTTCACGATCATTACGCCGACACCGGCCGTTTGCTCGAAAAGACTGTCGAGTCCTACAACCGTTCCGTCGGCTCCTGGGATTCCCGCTTGGTGCCGGCGCTGCGTAAGATGCGCGAGCTCGGAGTTTCGAATGGCGACGAGCCCGAAGCCCCTGAACAGATCGATCTATTGCCGCGGCGTCCGCGCGCGGCTAGTGGGTTTTAGAAACCAGCGCCTTCTGCCAATCCATCATCGCCGATGTCAGCTTGGCTGAGACCGCGAGGTATTGTCCGCTCGAGGCCATGCACTTCTGCGCCTCCGCCTTTTTTCCGCTCAGAGCCAAGCTCAGAACCTTCGCAGCTTCTTTGTGGAACGCAGCGTGAAGGGGCTGAACTTTCTTGAAATATTCGGAGTTGCGTTCGCTCGCCGGTAGGGCATACAGCCACTTGCCAAATGGGCAAACATTGTCGGGCTCCGTTTGCGCAACGGAAACGTCAGAGCTACCGGCATCGATAGCATCAATGAGTCGGCGCTTCCACATCCCGTGCGCTGCAATAGCTTTTTGAATTTGGTCGGAATCCATGATGAGTCTCCAGTTGGGTAAATTTGCCAGGAGCGAACGCTCGTGGAGGCCGTGATTCCCGACTGGAGCCACCGTCTATAGGTAGTTTACGACAGCGACATGTCGATCACGTCGAATGAAAACCGCTCCGGCGGCAGGCAGGAAATCGGATTGGGACTGAGGTGCGCCCAGGTTTGGTATGCGGTGGACGCGACGCTGGAGTTCAGGTAGAAAAGAAACTGGTTCGAAAAGCAGGAAATGGGCGGCGGCTGGCGGAAGGTGAGCCGCAGACCAACCGCTTGGTCAAGCTCTACGCCCACGCTGGATACCGCTTTGTCGCCCAGCAGCGTTACGAAGCTGGAACGGCCCGCGTGCGGCCAAACATCCGGGCGCAGCAGATTTCGCAATTCCAGCCGGGTGCCAAACGTGATTTCGCACTGCCGGATCCATTCCAGAATACTATCCCCCCACTGCCACTGAGTGACGAAGTGTAAATACTGATCCACCATGTTGATGGCCAGATCCATCTTGCGCCGGTCGAATTCAGATTCGTACTCAGCCAGGCCTTCCACGGTGGTGGCCATGGTTGGGACCGGAATCATATCCTCGGAGTCCACAATGTCGTTCGCCATCCCCACTACCCGATCCAGACGCCGCACTTTCGGTGACGTGCGTACCAGCAAGGGAGGCAATTCGTGCGTCTTTTCGCCTGGGACTTCAACGAACTTCCGATCTCCTAGGATGTCCATACGGCCTGCTTACTCACTTCTTAGCTCACTTATCGACACCAAAACTACAAAACTTGAACCCCAATATAAAGACGCTATGGAAGGCTGAGCCGTTTCAGCGCCCCTCGCGGCGGACTGGACCGCCGAGGGATTTAAAACAATTCTGCAAGATTTGTCGCAACTTGTAAAGAGGAATCTTTACAGTGCCATCGGATACCCCCGCCACGCCATCCAGAAGAGCAGCGCCATGGTACCAAAGTACAGAGAAAAGATGACCGTCGTATAGGAGACTTTGACAGCCTCGGAACGTCCTGAACGCCCCAACCAGTACCCAGCTAGCGGCAGTACCTGCAACGCGTGCATCCCCGCGAAGTGCACCACCCGCAGATCGCCATGCGCTGTGCTCCAGTTGACGAGCGGCAAGCCCGGCCCACCATCGGGAGCACCCACCGTGTGCGACCCATGAATCACCATGAATACTCCCTCGAAGGAAGCCAGCAGGAACAAAACCAACCCGAATCGAATGCCCCAAAGATACGCCGCCGGAAGATCCGGATGGTCCGCGAAGAACAACACGCATACCCATATCAGCAGCAGCGTGTTGAAGCCAATCATCGCCCCCATGGCAGAAAACAGTGCGGCATCCAACGGAGTCGCGACATTAAAATGCGAGGGCACGCCGCGCGCTGATTGCAGCGTGATGCCAATAATCTCGGCGATCACGCTGATCGCAACTCCCCAACTGATGATCTTGACCGCGCGTCTTCGCCCGGAAAGATAGCGTAGGTACCAGGCCAGTGTCCACACGTAGATCGCGATCGACATGCTGAACTTCAACGGCTTGATCCAGGGATTGATGCCCAGGATGGTTCTCGAATCAAAAGGAATGGCGGCTATCAGAGCCACGGCCAATATCCAGTTCAGCCAGCCCGTGAAGGCGAGCACCGGATTACGAAGGTAAAGCTCACGAAGTGTACGGATCATACCATTGCGGAACGCCCCCGCAGCGAGGTCCGGATCAAAAACCAAGTTAATAATCCAACCGGACCGAAGAGAAATGTCAACAGCAGGCAAGGAACGACGTAAGCGTGTGCGATTCGCAGACGCTCGGAATCCCGGACCAGCCAGGCACCGGTGAAAAGATCGAAGGCCAGGTAATGGATCCAGCCGGCCAGCAGAAGATTGGGATTCTCGAAGAGTCTCGCAACCTCTGCTAGCGACCCAAAGCCCCCACGGCTCTCCCGGAAATAGAGGATGAGCAGCGTCAGGTAAAGCGCCGCCAGCCCCAGCGGCAGAGCCAGCGCTGCTACCCTCTGCGTCCAGCGCCAACGCGGCGCAACCACAAGAAGCAGCCAGCCGGGAAGCACCATCAAGTTGCAAATCCCGAATAGCTGCTGCGCGGCCATCTGTAGATTGTGTCACAGCGATGTGGCGCACGCACTCTTGCGTGCCGCATCGACACTCGTGTCGATGTCCGCCCAACGCCGAGACGAGTGTGAACGCGGCACTCCGAGGGCATGCGCCACGAGGCGTCTTCATGACTTTGGAGGGCCAGCAGGCCCGTGGGAAACTTCCTCCCGGGAGCCCGTGCAGTTGGCTGCTACACTTCGTTGCGCTTGAATCTTTCGATCAAATGGTCGCAAGCGCGAACCGTGATGGCCATCATGGTCAGCGTCGGGTTCTGGCATCCCGAGGAAACGAAGCACGCGCCGTCCATCGCAAACACATTCGGAACATCGTGCAATTGGCACCACGCATCGGTGACCGACGTCTTGGGATTGTCGCCCATGCGCGCGATCCCCAGCTCGTGGATGGCCATGCCCGGCTCGGCCACGCGGGAGCTGATTTGGATATTTCGCGCGCCGCAAGCTTCCAACATCTCCGCCGCTGCCACCGCCGAATCTTCCTGCATGGCTTTCTCATTGTCCCGATGAGTCATGCTGATGTGCAGCGCCGGAATGCCCCAGGCATCCTTCAAATTCGGATCGATCGCGACGAAATTGTCTTCGTACGCTAACGATTCGCCGAAAGCGCCCATCGAGATCCCGTAGCTGCCGCGCACCACAGCCTGTTTATATCCCGCGCCGAAGCCCGCTGCGCCGAAATCGAACTGCGGCCCGGCTCCGCCCTGGTATCCATAACCGCGGATGAAGCGCTTCTGCTGTGGACCGGTCAGCAAATTGCGAAAACGAATCACGTAGATGCCATTAGAACGATGCGGCCCATTCATGGACGGTCTCACTTCGAAACCAGGCAGCTCGCCCGTAGCTCCGCCGCCCGTCGAATGATCCATCAGGCCGCGGCCGAGGAGCCCGCTCGAATTGCCAAGCCCAGCGCTGCCTTCGCGAGTGGTGGAATTCAACAGAATGCGCGTCGACTCCAGCGCCTGCGCGCACAAAATCACCGTCTTGGCTTTCACTTCCATGGTCTGGTGCGTAATGCGATCGACGAACGTAACTCCGGCAGCGCGATTTTCGCCTTTCTCCCGATTGATATGCGCTACCACGGCGTTCGGCACCAGCGTACACTTGCCAGTCTTCACCGCATCTTTGACCGTCGTAAACGGACTGCTGAAATATGAGTATGTGATGCAGCCGCGCTCGCACGGACCGCAATAATGACACGCCGCCCGTCCATTGTGATTCTGCGTAAGCATGGCCACGCGTCCGATGGTGATGGTATGGCCGAACGTTTTCTTCACCTGGTCGCGCATGTATTCTTCGCCGCAGGTCAGCGCCATGGGCGGCAAGAAATGTCCGTCGGGAAGCGCGGGGTTATTCTCCTTCGCTCCACTGATACCGACGTAATCCTCCACAATGTCGTAGTAAGGTGAGAGGTCTGCGTAAGCGATCGGCCAATCCTGGCCGTATCCATCGTGACTGTACGCTTTGAAATCGAGATCGCTCAAACGATAGCTCTGCCGGCCCCAAACCATCGTTCGTCCGCCCACGATGCGCAGCCGCTGCCAGGTGAAAGGCTTGTCCTTGGGAGTGCTATACGGGTTTTCCAGATCGTTGACGAACCAATCGTAGTTGTACTCCATGCACGCATAGCATTGCTTCTGGATCGGCCGCGTCTTCACAATCTCGGGCGACATATCGCGGAAATGCAGCTTGTAGGCGGGCATGTGCTCGGTGAATTCGGAGGGCGAGATGTTGCGTCCGGCTTCAAGCAGAGCCACATTCAAGCCGGCTTCCGAAAGCCGCTTGGCTGCCCATCCGCCGGTGGCGCCAGAGCCAACAACAATTGCATCGAAAGTCTGCGAGAGATTCGTATCCGCCATAATGTACCTTCAGAAAGCCCGGCTCGGCGCCTTTTTCTGATTCGGCTCGCAGCCCGTTAAGGCGCCATGCGGCGGCTCTCCATTCCATCCCAGCGCCTTCATTCCAGCTTCCGAGCTATAGAAGACGCGCGCGATCCAATCCTTCAGGTTCTGAAAGTGATTGTGCCCAGCCTGGTCGCCTGTCTGCCCTTCCCCCCAGGTGTCGAGCGAATTCGGATACGCGAAAAACTTCAGTAGCTCCACCTGCGTTTCGGGAGGAAGATAAATCAACGCGTTTCCGTAACGGCTGCGCGCCTCCCCGTCGAGATACGCCAAGCTATTGAGAAACGATTGCTGCGTATCATGGGTCTCGGCCTCGAGCAGCAGATCCAGAAATCGATTCACCAGCGCCGTCTTCGCCCCCGGCGTATCGGTTTCCGGAATGATGAGGTCGCTGAGAAGAACCACGGTCTGGCTTTGATGATCGCTAAAGAAAGCAGGCTTCCAAGCGGGACGTGCGAGTTCCTTGGACTCGTCATAGTTCGCGGGAAACTCGCGCGCCGCGGCGGTCGCGCCGACGGCCCCGAAGAGCGAGGTACGCAAAAGCTCACGGCGATTCACAGACTGCTCCTGTTCGTTGACATACGTTATTTACTATAGACGCTTGGCTACGAGCGCAGGTTTGGAATCAGTCTCCGACTCCCCGAGCTGAGTCTGGGAATCCGCGAGGAAATAGGTTCGCCGGCGCCGTGGGGCAGACGCTTTCGTCTGCCAACCCAGCGCTCAAGTGACTCAGAAAACGAGTTCAGCTTTCTTGAAGCTTTACAACGCGAGAAACTCGCGCAAGTCCTTGCTCAGCGGCATCCGGATGGCGACGATCCCTGAGTTCGATCAAAATGCGAAGGCGCTCCTCCGGGCTCAGGCCAGCGTCAGAGCGCCCTCATCGGCCTCTTCAACGACTAAACCGTAACCCAGCCGTTCTTCTTCGAGCTCTCCAGCACTTTCTCCAGCAACTGCATGCCGAGCAGACCATCTTCGAATGTCGGATAGTCCAACGGCGCCGATGGGTCGGCAACCCTTGCGTAGAAGTGCTTGTACACCTGCTTGTGAACGTCGTCGTAGCCCTCGCTGTGTCCGCCGGGAAGATCCGCGTAAGCCGCCGCTTTCGGATAGAGCAAAGACGGGTCCTTGATGATTATGCCGTTCGGCGTGTTGCGTTGGCCGATCCACAATTCGTCCGGCCGTTCCTGGTTCCACGAAACGCCGGCCTTGGTCCCGTAGATGTCGAACGTGAACATGTTCTTTCGCCCGGCCGACATCTGACTCACCGTGAATGCGCCGCGTGCGCGATCGCCCAGATGCAGCAGCACCGCGCCGAAATCCTCTGTGTCGATTGCGACCGGCTGGTAATCTTCCGGCTGCAGCTTCTTGCCGGCGAAAGTTTCAATCGGACCCTTGGGCATCTTGCGCGTTTTATGGAATGTGGCCAGGTCCGCGCACAGCGCAGTGATCTTGAGTCCGGTCAAGTGTTGGATCATGTCCATCCAGTGCGAGCCGATGTCGCCCATGGCACGCAGCGCGCCGTTAGCTTTGGAATCCACGCGCCAGTTCCAATCGGTGTCATAGAGCAACCAGTCCTGTGAGTAGGTTCCCTGCACGATCAGGATGTCACCCAGGTCGCCGGCCTCAATCATTCGCCGGATCTGCTGCACCACCGGGTAATATCGCAAATTGTGGTTGATGGCATTCGCAAGTTTCGTGCGAGCCGCAAGCTCCACCAGCTCGCGCGCTTCAGCAGATGTTACAGTGAATGGTTTCTCACACAAGACGTGCTTGCCGGCGTTGAGAGCCGCTTTGCACATCGGATAATGCAGCGCGTTGGGAGTCAAAACATGGACGGCATCGATGGCGGGATCCTTGAGCAAAGTTTGATAATCGCCGGTGCTATGCTCCACTCCAATGGCTTCTGCGAACTTCCGCGCCGGCTCATCGGCGTAGTCGGCCACTGCCACGATTTCCACATTGCCCAAGCGCCGCACGTTCTCCGCATGCACCTTTCCCATGAAACCAGTGCCGATGATAGCCGTCTTTAGCTTTTTCATAACGAGATTGATCCTTTGTGTCGATAGTTGAAGTGAGTGAAGCTGGTAAACTAGAGATTCTACATTAATGCGGGTTCGCATACGACTCAGCCGAGGAACTAAGGTCCGCCAGAAGGGGCGCAAGAACCAACACGTCGCGCTGGCGCTGGCCTCGCTGCTCACTCCAGCAGCCGTCATGGCATGCGTGTTGGCGTTCTGGCGATTGTCGGCCGATCTCAAAGTTACAAGCCTGTTCCCCATTACGGAAGGCCTGTTTTCCCACTGGCAGGTATGGGTGAGCGGCGCGGCAGTACTGCAACTTTGTGCGGTAGTACTGAACCGCTATGGAAACCCGGAATCCGCCATCCAGGAATCGGAAGAAAAGGAAGAATCTCCGCGTGCGCTCGTCAATTCGCGCTACTAAGCGCGCTATCAATATGTGGCAGCACGCCACACCGTGTGCCCTCAAGCGACCGCATCGTTCTCGAACGCTTGCCGCTGGGACGCCCGTTAAGTTCTAGCATCGCCAACAGTACCAATCTGCGCTCATTTCGGAAACTTTGGCCGCCTTCGTGCATCTAGTGAGATAGGTGGTGAGGAAATGTCAGCGACAAGAATGGAAGAGGTGTTGCAGCCAGTATCGGTCCGGCCCGTGTCTGTACTTTCGGACACAAGGTTGCAGTCCCTGGTGAGACGAAGCGTGGCCAGTTCCGCGCAGGCAGCGGATGTTCTCGTCGCCCTGGTAACCCCCTCCGCTGTAATCGCATTTGTGATGGGTTTGTGGCGCCTCACTGCCGATCTGGGCTGGACGGAGACCTTCCCTATCACTGCCGGATTTTTCTCCCATTGGTTGGTTTGGGTCGCGCTCGCCATCGGGCTCAAGTTCGGTGCTGACGCGCTTGGAGCCAAACTCCTGCCGGTGGAAGCGCCCGCCAAGAAATCCATCGATAACTCAACTGCGTTTTGATATTCTGGATCTAGGCGGGCGGTCTCCGAATGTCTATCCGCAGTAGAACCCGAGCGACGGGCGTGTTTTACGTTCCTGGTTTCCCCAAGGGCGTGAAATGGCTATTAATCAGCAATGTCGCTGTCTTTTTGACCGGATTTTTCGCTCAACTCGTTCAGGTCGATGGTCCACTCCGCTTTCTCGCGCTCACGCCGGAGTTCGTCGTCAAATACTTTTTCATTTGGCAGCTGGCCACGTACATGTTCCTGCACGCGGGCTTCGGACATATCATTTGGAACATGCTGGCGCTCTGGATGTTCGGCGCGGATCTGGAGCAGACCTGGGGCACCCGGCGTTTTCTGCAGTTCTATTTCTTCTGTGGAATTGGCGCGGGGATCTGCGTAGTGCTGTTGAACTACCTGCTGCCCTGGGGCAATCCGGCCGTGCGCACGATTGGCAGCTCGGGAGCCATTTTCGGCATCCTGATGGCCTGTGCGATTCTATTTCCAGACCGGCCCATCCTCTTTGGCTTCATCTTCCCCATGCAAATGAAGTGGTTTGTGCTGATCGTCGGCGCCATCGCGTTCCTCAGTTCCTTCCAGGCGAATACTGGCGTGAGCGCCTTTGCACATCTTGGCGGTCTCCTGTTCGGCTATTTCTACCTTAAAACGCCCAGCATCCAGTTCGACCTGGCCGGACCCATCCGGCGCCAGTATCGCGATTACAAGCTGCGGCGCGCGCGGAAGAAGTTCCAGGTGTACTTGCGCAAGCAGGGCCCCGGAAGCGGTCCAACCATCCATTAGCTCCCCTAGCAACCCCTGCCCTTCTCAAGGGTTAAAATAATGCATAGGCGCGCGGGAAACTCCTGCCGCCACTAAAACGTCCGTATTGTTGATATAGTTCCCTCAGGGTCTTATGAAATACTTGAAAGCCGCCGTGATGTTAACGCTGGCGTTGTTGCTGACTGGAATTCGCCTCCCGGTCGCCACCGCCCAGCAGGGTCCCCAATCCCAACCGTCCGAGACTGTAGCCAAACCCAAGAAAACGGTCCCCGCCACCGACACCACCACGGACACGGACCAGCCACCCATCCCGTCCCAGTATAAAAAGGACAAAGAAACCCCTACCAGCCTTCCCACCTTCCATAGCGACGTCACCGCCGTCCAGGTAGAGGTGTCTGTGCTCGACAATAAGGGCAACTTCATTCCCAACATCCCGAAAGAAAACTTTCGCGTCCTGGAAGACAATGTCCCGCAGCAGATCAGCACCTTCAGCACCAACGCCGATGCACCCATGACCATCGCCATGGTGATCGAGTTCAACAATCTGTTTCAGCGGTATTGGAGCCAAGGCTGGCGTGAAACCCTGACGGCGTCCTACGGATTCGTCCAAACCCTCAAGCCGGAAGATTACGTCGCGATTGTGGCCTTCGACATGCGCCCCGAGATTCTTTCTGATTTCAGTACGGACCGCATGAAGACACAAGAGGCCCTGCAGCGCATGCGCATTCCAGGATTTTCGGAATCCAACATGTTCGATGCCGTGGTGGACACCGTGCAGCGCATGGGCAACATTGAGGGACGCAAAGCCATCCTGCTGATTGCAACCGGCCGTGACACTTTCAGCAAGCTGACATTCGACAAGGCACGCAAAGCCATTCAGGAAGGCGGCGTCCCCATCTACGCTATCAGCATCCTGCAGGCGTTCCGCATCATGGCCGACCAGTACATGGGACCCAATCAGCGCATGGACTTCCTACAGGCCGATAACGAGATGAACACGTTCGCGCGGGAAACCGGCGGCAAGGCGTTCTTCCCCCGCTTTTATGGTGAATATCCTGGTATCTTTCAAAACATCTCGCAGGCGCTTCGCAACCAGTATTCCATCGCTTACCATCCCTCCAACCAGGCCAAGGACGGAAAATTCCGGAAGATCAAGGTGGACTTGGTGAACCCGCAGAACGGGGACGCCTTGAAGATCACCGACGAGAAACACAAGCCGATCAAGTATTCGGTGATCGCCAAGGGCGGTTACAACGCGCCTCGTGAAGTTGAATAAGCGAAGCGGCGGCACAGCTCAACCCTCGTAGTCAAGCACTCGATCTCGCTTTTTTCCAAGCTCGTAGAAAATCGATTGACAGTCGTGTTACAGAATGATATTTTCGCTTTGTTCTTCTCGATGCCGAACTCATCTTCTTCTTCCAGCCTCAGCGGACGCATTCTTCTGCTCGACGACAACAGCCTCGGACTCTCGGCTCGCCGTAGCGTCCTTGAGGAGCTGGGTCACAAGGTCACGACCTGCGCCGCTCCGCAAGACGCTCTCGAACTGTGCGGCAAACAACGGTTCGATGTCGTAGTCACCGATTACAAGATGCCGAAGATGAATGGTGTGGAGTTCATCACGCGCTTGCGCAAGCAAAGTCCGGCTGTCAGCATCATTCTGATCTCGGGATTCACCGACACTCTGGGACTCAACGAAGCCAACACTGGTGCCGACGTGGTGATTCAGAAAAGTTCGCATGAGGTCAGCCATATGGTCCGATCCGTGAATCGCCTGTTGCGGAAGCGCCAACAACCAGCCAGGAAGCCACCAGCCTCTCAGCTCCCGAGAGTCGAGAAAGTAGCGCGGCGTTCACGGTCGTAGCGCACGCGCCCACGCGTGCCGTGTTCGCACTCCTGCGAACACCATTCCCTTGAGCGACCAGTTACAGTAGAAATGAATGCGTTTTCTTTTCCGCGCAGCCTGCGCTCTGACTCTGTTCGCTTGGCTCGCGAACGCCGCCGCAAGTCCCAAGGGTACTAGTAAGAAGACCGGCCCCACGAACTTCACCGTCCGCACCTGGTTGCGTACCATGACCCTGCGCGACAAGGTCGCCCAGCTTCTCGTCATGCCAATCTACGGCGAGCCGGCCCATCGCCGCTCCGCCACTTCGAAACGATATGAGCATTACGTGCGAGATCTGCATGTGGGCGGCGTCATTGTCACCGGCCATTCTATGAATAGCGGGATCCGCAACGCCGAGCCCTACGCGATGGCCGCCCTGCTGAACCGGATGCAGAAGATTTCCAAACTTCCGCTGCTGGTATGCGCGGATTTCGAACGTGGCGCCTCCATGCGCGTCAACGCAACCACCTCCTGGCCCTACAACATGGCATTTGCTGCCGCCCAGGATCTGGACGGCGTCTTCGCGGAAGCGGCTGGGACTGCACGCGACGCCCGCGCGTTGGGCGTCAACTGGATCTTCGCGCCCGTCGCGGACGTGAACAACAATCCCGACAACCCCATCATCAATATCCGTTCCTACGGCGAGGATCCGGTCCAGGTTTCGAAGTTCGTTCGTGCCTACGTGATGGGCGCGCATTCGGAAAAGCTCAGCCCGGTTCTGGTGACGGCCAAACATTTTCCCGGCCACGGCGACACCGCGCAGGATAGCCATCTCGGCTTGGCGCGCATAGATGCCGACCGTCAACGGATCGAGACCGTGGAACTGGAGCCGTTCCGCGCCGCCATCGCCGCCGGCGTGGACGCCATCATGACCGCGCACATCGCCGTTCCGGCGCTAGAGCCTGAGGATGAACCCGCCACCGTGTCCTCCAAAATCCTCACCGGCGTCCTGCGGGAGAAATTGGGCTTTCGTGGGATCACCGTCACAGATGCGATGGACATGCAGGGACTGGCCGCCATGTTCGGTACCGGTGAAGCTTCCGTTCGCGCGCTCGAAGCCGGCAACGATGTTTTGCTGATGCCGAAGCGCGCCGAGGATGCCATCAACGGCATCGTCGCGGCCGTCCAGAGCGGCAGAATCACTCGGCAGCGCCTGGACCAAAGCGTCGCCAAAGTGCTAGCGGCGAAAGTAATGCTCGGCTTGACCCGCAAGCGCGCCGTGGATCTGGATGCCATCGCGGATCAAGTGGATTCTCCGGAAGACGAAGAGCGCGCGCAACAAGTGGCCGATCACGCCGTCACGCTGGTGTCCGATCACAAAGATCAGCTCCCATTACGCCACGCCGAAAGCGCCTGCCTGATTTCTCTTAGCGAAAACCGGCATGGCCAGCAAGGACAGCGATTGATCGAAGAGGTCAAGAAGCGGGCGCCGAGCATGACCACTACCTCGCTCGATACGGGCATGAGCCAGGCCGACTTGGATCAGGTCGCCCAGAAAACGTCAGGCTGCGATCAGATTATCGTTGCTGCTTTCGTCAGCGTGAGCGCCTATCGCGGAAACGTCGCGCTAGCCGGCCTCTATCCCGATTTCCTAAACGGCCTGATCGCCGGCAAGATTCCCGTGACGCTGGTGGCGCTCGGTAATCCGTATCTGGCGCGCAGCTTCCCGAATGCGGCCGCTTACGTGACCACTTTCAGCCCCACTGCCACATCCGAGGCCGCGCTTGCGAAGGCGCTGTTCGGCGAAATACCGATCACCGGGCGCCTGCCGGTGTCCATCCCCGGCGTCGCCAAGTTCGGAGACGGCATACAACTTCCGGCAACTCGCCCGCCGCAGAAAGGTTTGTGAAAATGGTTGAGATCACCTGGCTTGGTCATGGAACTTTTCAGTTTCGGCTGGATTCCGGCGAAGTCATCGTAATGGATCCCTGGGTGGATGGGAATCCGATGTATCCGAAGACCCACAAGTTCGATCGCATCGATGCGATTCTTGTCACGCACGGCCATTTCGATCACATCCATGACGCCGTTCCTTTGGCCAAGAAATTCAAGCCGAAAGTGGTCGCCATATTCGAAACGTGCTTGTGGCTGACTTCGAAAGGCGTGGAGAACTGCAGCGGAATGAACAAGGGCGGCACGCAAGAAGTAGGCCCGCTCAAAGTCACCATGACGCACGCCGTGCACAGCTGCGGCATCCAGGATGGCGATCAGATCATTTATGGCGGCGAAGCTGCGGGCTACGTGTTGCATCTTGCGGACGGCCGCAAGATCTATTTTTCCGGAGACACCAACGTATTTTCCGACATGCAGTTGATCGAGAAGCTGTATCAGCCGGACCTGGCCTTCCTGCCGATCGGCGATTTCTACACCATGGGCCCGCGCGAGGCCGCACTAGCCTGCCGCCTGCTGAAGGCGAAGAAAGTAATCCCGATGCACTTCGGAACCTTCCCGGCGCTCACCGGCCGCCCCGATGAACTGTCGAAATTGCTGAAGGATTTCCCGCAGACAAAAATCTGGCCGCTGGAAATCGGCGCGCCGGTGAAGTGGTAGACGAAAGCCGGTGCCCTAAACCAATTCAATGGAGACGCGGCGGCCCACCATCGCTGCCGCCCGCTGCAAACTTGACAGCGTAATGTCGTTTTTCGGATCAAGAAGCCGGTCAACTTGAGTGCGGCTCGTCTTGAGCAGCGTAGCCATCTTGCTCTTCGAGATCTTCCGTTTCTTCATTGCCTCGGCCAGTTGCCACGCCACAACCTCCTTGATCGCCTGTGCTTGTGCTTCTTCGAAGATGCCCTCCTTCTTGAGAAAATCATCAATGCTCGAACCCATTTGTTTCTTGCTCATCGCTCTAACTCCTTCTGACGTTTTCGCGCCAATGCTAATTCATCAACCGGGGTCGTGCGCGATTTCTTGACAAACCCGTGCAGTGCGACCAGCTGTTCGCGGTAAAGGCACAACAGCACGCGCGCCGTCCGTTTTGTCGGCAGATCTGTCCGGATCTCCCAAAGCCCATTTCCCAGCGGACGACACAACGGCATCCCGATCGGCCACCGCCATTGCGCCCGCAAGAGATCCTTGCCTATGGCTTGGCGGTCCGCTTCCGGCAGTCCCTTCAGCCACTCTCGCACAGGCTCGTGCCCCGCGCGCTGGCGATAGAAAATCAGCGGAATCTTGCTCTGCTGTGCGTCCTCCGCCATGCACCTTATATAGTACAACTCTATCTTGACATGCGCGGGAAAGCAAGCAACAAAGTAGACGAAGGTCGGAAAGTCGGATTGTCTTCCCCGGCTTCTTGAATTCCTGAATTCGGTTTTCCCGAATTCGCTACTATAAAGTGAATGCGCCTTCTGATCGTCGACGACGACGTAGAGCTCTGCTCGCTCCTCAAGGAGTTTCTGGAGCGCGAGGGCTACGGCGTCCAATGCGTCCACGAAGGCCATGCCGCGCTCGATCTGGCGCAGCAAGGCGGGTACGACCTGATTATCCTGGATGTCATGCTGCCGGGCCTGGACGGATTCGAAATCCTCAAGCGGCTGCGCCTCTCAAGCCGGGTTCCGGTCCTTATGTTGACCGCTCGCGGTCAGGACGTCGATCGGATCGTCGGACTGGAGCTCGGAGCGGACGATTATTTACCCAAGCCCTTCAACCCGCGCGAGCTCGGTGCGCGCGTCAAGGCCATCCTGCGCAGAACCGAAAACAAATCCAACCGCGGCCGCGTGGAAGTGAACGGCGTGCTGCTGGACCCAGGCACGCGCGAAGTGATTTGTGACGGCAAAGCGGTTGAGGTTACTACTCTCGAATTCGATATCCTGGAACAGCTCATGCGCAACGCCGGCCGCGTGGTCTCGCGCGATGGTCTGATGGAAAGTCTCTACAATCGAAAATCCACGCCTTTCGACCGCTCCATCGACATGCATGTCAGTCATCTGCGGCGGAAACTGGAAAGCAGCCGTCCCGTCATCAAGACCATTCGAGGCGTGGGCTACCAGTTCTGCCAAAGCCCGGAGGATGCGGTAGCCGGATGAGATCGCTTTTTGCAAAAACGCTGCTGTGGTTCCTGGCGACAACCGCAATCGCGATGACCGGCATCATCATCACTACTGCGTTGACCTTCAGCGCCTCCGAGCCTCGCGGGCCATTTGGAACGCTTCTGAATCTGCAGGTGGAGGAAGCCCGGCACGCTTACGAAACCGGAGGCCGCGAGGGATTGAGCGCCGTCATCGCGAAGATTCAACGAATCGCGCAAGTACAGGTGGTTTTCACCGATGCGCAAGGCACCGATCTGCTCACAGGCCAAGCGCGGCCCGAACTGCTGCGCCGGCCCACACGAAGCCGATGGCGGCTGCCCTTCCCCTTCACCACTCGCCGGCCCATCATTGCGCGCGAAGACCTAAGCAAGCAGTACTGGTTGTTTCTAATCGATCAGCGCCGCAACCTGACCTTCTTCTTTCTCCAGCCTCAGCATCTGTGGATTATCGGCCTGGTGGCGTTGCTCTGCTACGGATTTGCTTATCATCTGACGTGGCCAGTTACGCGGCTCCGCTCCGTGCTGGAGCGTTTCGGCCAGGGTGATTTGGCCGCGCGCGCCGCAATCAAGCGCAAGGACGAACTCGGCCAGCTCGCCACCAGCTTCAACCATATGGCGGACCGCATACAAACGCTCTTGGCCGCCGAGCGGCGCCTGCTGCTGGATATTTCGCACGAGCTACGAAGTCCTCTGGCGCGCCTCGGCGTGGCGGTGGAACTGGCACGATCGGGCGAAGATCGGGACGATATGCTGGACCGGATTCAAAAGGAAGCCGACCGTTTGAATGAATTGGTGGCCGAACTTCTGCAGGTGACGCGCGTCGAGGGCGATCCCTCCATGCAAAAGTCCGAGAGCGTTCCGTTGGACGAATTGCTGGCCGATATAGTGTACGACTCTTTGCTCGAAGCCAAATCCAAGGATTGCACTTTGCTGCTGAAGGCGCCCATCGCGGTAACGTTGCCGGGCGATGAAGAACTAATCCGCCGCGCCGTCGAAAACGTCATCCGCAACGCCATCCGCTATGCGCCTGCCGGCTCGCCTATTGATATCGAACTTAAGAAGTCAGGCGACATGGCGGAGATTTGTGTCAGGGATTACGGCCCCGGAGTGCCTGCCGAAGCCCTGCCGCGGATTTTTGATCCGTTCTATCGCGTGGATTCGGACCGCAATCGAGTGAGCGGCGGCCTTGGGTTGGGACTTGCCATCGCCCGCCGGTCAGTGGAATTGCACAAGGGGAAACTCACCGCGCGCAACGCGAATCCCGGATTGCTGGTATCCATCGAGCTGCCGCTGGCGCTGGAAACACGCAAGGTGGAACAGAAAACTCCTACTCCGGTTTCAGCAGTTTGATATCGGACGGCAGTTCGAACAGGTTGCCCGGCACTTTCGGATCGTTGATCTTCACAGAGTCCGCAAATATTTCGAAGGTCTTTTCGCCGTTCCGCTGGCGCTCAATCGCGAATGGCCACTGAATGCCGTCCACCTCGCGATACTTCGAAAATAGCGTGATCTCTTCGTCCTTGTCCTTGGTCACCGCGTTGCGCCGGTAGAACACCTCGCGTACGGGCAGCTTGGTGGTCCGGTGAAAATAAACCGTAGTTGTGTGATTGTCGGCGTCGGTGATGTCGACGATCTCCACCGGAGCGTTATCCAGGACATCCGCGCCGCGAGATTCGAAGATCAGCGGCTCGTGCATTCGAACACGAAGGATATAGAAAATATCGCTGCGCGTGCTATCTTTGTAGCGCTCGAAGCGGTCGTCCGGAAGCGGCTGCGCACCGCGGAAGGAAATATTGTATGCGGCCTTTTCCTGGAAAAGTGTGCCGTAGTCTTCCTTCTTGCCGAAATTCTGACGCTCTCGCACCGCCAACTCATGCGCAGTATCGCTAACGCCTGATTCAAAACGCGTGTAGATCTTAGCGATACTTAACCCGCTGAGCTTCTCGCGATAGAAAGAATAAGCCCGGCCGGCCACCACGCGATTCTGCATGCTCATAAAGCGCTCGCCACCCATCGCGTCCAGGCATTCGTTAACCACGCGCTTGCCGCGCTCCTGGAGGCTTTCCGCGTGTAGAAACAGGCACAACGTAGCGCACGCGCCAACGCGTGCCGTGTTCGCACTCCTGCGAACACATGACTTGATCAATAACTTCATGGCTTCTTGCTAATCTCTTCTTTCGTCAAACCCGAGTTGACCTTGTAATCCGCAACCGTCACGCTAGCGAATTTCTTCCCGCCTTGCATAATAGTCCAAGCGAAAGGCAAGCGGATGCCGTTCACCTCGCGCCAGTCGGAATAAGTTTGTTCCACCGGCCCTTGGCTGCCCTGATAGATGATTTTCGACGGAAGACCAGTTTTCTCATCCACCTCCAACCGAACGCTCTCGCCATCTTTCACCGAGATTTCGATGGCTCCGTCGCCCGGGTAGTTAACCGTTCGATCCGCAGCGCGATCGCTCATCACCAAAGGCGGGATTTGGCGAAACACTTCGCCCTGCACCTGCTTCAGCACCGCCGGCGTCATGCCCATCATCCCTTGTGGCGTCGACAACCACCCGGTGCTGCCATCTGAGTAGACGGATTGTTTTGCAAACGGCAGCTCGAGATCCTGCCGCATTGAAGAAGGAGCTAGGTAGGAGTTGGTTTGCTTCACCTTCATGGTCGCGCCTGGGGTCTCGATTCCCGCCTCACCGTGGTATACGAGATCCTTTACGGCCGCAAGTTTGTCAGCGCCCCCCAGCGCCTGCTGCACGTGCTGCAACAGCTGTTTGCCTTTTTCAAGGCTGGCTGGATCCGTCTTCGCGGCGTCCTGCTTGGGCTCTGGAATCGTCAG
>JBEKJJ010000099.1:0-23331 GCA_050011295.1 Bryobacteraceae bacterium | reverse complement strand
CGACCTCTCACTGCGCGTCTTCGAACTGCCGAATCCTCAGCAAACCGCCGCCATGGATGCGCTTTCGCGAGCCGGCGTCCAGCGCACCTGGATCACCGAGACGCTCACCATGGCGTCCGGCAATCCAGCCGGTGGCGCACCCATGCTGGTATCAATCAAAGCCGTGGATCCCGCCGTCTATCCGTTCTATGGCGAGATCCGCATCTCACCGCCAGCCCCGCTTAAGACAGCCCTCACATCCGATACAGTTGCCGTTTCCGACGATGTCCTATTGCGCCTGCACTTGAAGATCGGCGACACCCTCCAACTCGGCGGCCAACCCTTCCGCATCATCGGCCAAGTAACATACGAACCAGATCGCATGCTGGGCAGCCTCAATGTCGGCCCGCGCGTGATGATGACTCGCGCGGGTCTGGACCGCACTGGTCTGATGATGCCTGGTAGCCGCGCCGCCGAACGCTTCCTGTTTCGCCTCACACCTGGCTCGCCCGATATCGCCGCAGTTCGCGACCGCCTAAAAAAAGCGTTCCCGGAAGCCCTGATCGCCGACTTCCGCGAGACCCACCCCATCATCACGCAAGGCCTCAGCCGCGCCACAACTTTCTTAAGCCTGGTGAGCTTGATCACCCTGATCGTCGGCGCCATCGGCGTAGCAACCGCCATGCAGGCCCACATCCAGCAGCGCATGGATTCCATCGCCATCATGAAATGCCTGGGAGCGCGGTCCATCCACCTGATGCGGATTTATCTGATCCAAACGGTCGCCCTGGGCCTGGCCGGCGGCCTGTTGGGCGCAGCCTTCGGAATAGCAATCCAAAGAATCTTCCCTGGATTTTTGGCGCGCTACTTCCAACTGGAGCCTTCCGCGCGCTGGGACCTCCTTACCGCGGCCCAAGGCATCGGCATTGCGATCATGTCCACGCTGCTCTTCACGCTCCCGCCTTTATTGGGTATCCGGCGCATCCGTCCGAATCTGATCCTGCGCCGCGAAATGTCGGAAACCAAGCGGGACTGGCGCACGCGCCTGATAGAAGCGCGTGCTTCCATCGCAGCCGGCACGGTCATCGTGATCGGCATTGCCGGGATCGCCATGTCGTTCGCGACCGGATCTCCGCAGGACATCTGGAAAACGGGCGCCTACTTCGCTGGCGCGTTAGTGGTCAGCTTGGCCGTACTTTCAGGAATCGCCTGGCTGATGTTGCGCGGCCTGAAGATCGCAAGCCGCAGCCAGCTCCCCACCTCCATCCGGCATGGCATCGCCAATCTTTATCGTCCCGGCAATCATGCCCAGACCGTTCTAGTGGCCCTCGGAATCGGCGTGATGTTCACTCTCACCGTATATCTGGTACAACGCGGCGTGATTACGCAGATGAACCGCACCGCGCCTCCCGGTATGCCCAATGTCTTCCTGATCGATATTTCACCCAAAGACCGCGATGCGGTTCTGTCGCTCTTGAAACGGCAGCACGGCATCGAAGGCTCCGCCGAGCTGATCGGAACCGTCGCCGCCAAGCTGATCGAATTGGACGGTGTGGACATCCAGAAAAAAGTTCTGAAGGGTTGGGCCCGGCGCTTCCGCTATGCGCGCTCGGTTACCTCAGCCACGGCCATGGCAGGTAACGTCGAAGTGCTGCGCGGCAAATGGTGGAACAAACCGCCCGCGGCTCCCGAGATCTGCATAGCTGAGGAAGCCGCGAAAACACTCGGCGTCCAGCCCGGCTCCATGACCCGCTGGACCATCTCCGGCCGCGACCTCGGCGCCCGCGTGGCCTGCATCCATCGCATTGACGAAATTCATCTGGCCAGCCGCGTTGAGTTCATCTTCAGCACCGGCGCGCTCGACGGCTTCCCGGTGATCTACTACGGCGCCCTGCGCGTCCAGCCGCCCGCCGTTCCGGCCTTGCAGCAAGCGCTGTACGATCGCTATCCAACCATCACGGTAGTCAACATGGCCGATGTGCTCCAAACGTTCCAAGGCGTGGTAGACCAAATCGCATTGGTGATCCGCTTCATCTCCATGTTTGCGATTCTGGCCGGAGCCATCATCCTTGCATCGAGCGTCGCCGGAACGCGTTTCCGCCGCATGCGCGAAGTAGTGATTCTCAAAACGCTGGGCGCCACGCGTTGGCGCGTCAGCCGCATCTTCTCGGTGGAGTTCTTGATTCTTGGCGCCGTAGCCGGAACCATGGGCGCTCTGCTGGCCAACGGTTTCGCGAACCTGCTTCTTAAGCGGATGCTGGATTCCGAAATTTCCTTCCCCATCCTGCCCAGCCTTCTAGCCGTAGTTGCAACCGCGCTAATCGCAAACGCCGCCGGCTGGATGGCCAGCTTCCGCATCCTAGGCCAAAAGCCGCTGGAAATCCTCCGCGAAGAATAGCGCTGGCTTTTATCCCACCACCGCCGGCGGATCCAAATTCAACACCGCAATGTATTTCAAATTCCGATACAACTGCTTGTGATCCAACCCAAACCCCACCACAAACCGATCCGGAATCTCAAAACACCGGTAATCCACCGGCACCTGGACAATCCGCCGCGGCGTCCGATCCAGCAGCGTACACAGCGCCAGCGAATTCGGCCCGCGTCCCGCCAGGTGCTGCAGCAGATAACGCGTGGTAAAGCCGGTGTCCACAATGTCCTCTACCAGAATGATGTCTTCGCCCTCGATGCTATCGTCCAGGTCTTTCGCGATCCGCACCATTCCTGGCCCACCACGCTGATTCGCGAAGCTTGATATCGCAAGAAAATCTAAACGCGTAGGCAGCGTAAGCTCGCGCGCCAGGGCGGTCAAAAAAAATACCGATCCTTTCAGCACTCCAATCAACTTCAACTCCCGGCCCGCATACCTGGCCGAGATCTCGGCGGCCACTTGACGCACCCTCTGATCAATCTGCTCCTCAGTGAACAGAACCCGTTCGATAGATGGCTCACTCATTGGGCCAGCCGTTCCGGCAATCCATATTTGATCACCAGGTCCCGCACGTCTTTCTGGTAGAACACCTGGATGTTCACATGCGGATAGATCGCGCGCAGTAGCCGTATCTTCCGGTTTTTCTTAGTCACGTTGGCTTGCTTCATGGTGGTCAGCTCCACGTAAAGATCGAACTCCGGCAGATAAAAATCCGGCGTGAATGCCTCCAGCACCTTGCCGTCTTTGTCCCACTGCAGCGCAAAACTGCGCGGCTCATACTCCCACGCGATCCGGTAAAAATCCAGCAGGTTCGCAAACACCTGTTCGCTCGGATGCCCGAACTCCTTGTGCACCAGGTGAACCCGGTCAGGCGGCACAATCCCGAATCGCGCCAGCTTCAGCCGCACTTGGAATTGCAACTGAGCTTCCGCCGCCAAAGAAAACAGCCCCGCTTCCAACATGCCTTTCGATTTCACGGCCGCTTCCAGCACGTCGGCCATTTGGTCGGTGGAGAGAGCTTCGCCGTTCATCACCAGATCGTAGCTTTCAAAGCGAGCGCCGGCCCGTCCGAAACGGTGTTTACGGACGGCGGACTGTTCCGTTTCCATGTCCCACAGCAGGTCCTTCGCTGCCTCGCGCTCCAGCCTCCGGTCCACCATCAGATTTCCGAGACGCCGCGATTCAGATTCCGTCACGTGGACCCGTAAAATCCCAGGCAGGTTGCGGAATAACAGCTCGGCCCCGACGCTCGACACCACCAGATGATGCTCGGTCCCCAGTTTGGCGAGGATCGAAAGAGCCAGATGCGGCCAGGCTTTATCGGAAATGCCTTCAGCCGCGCCGAATTCGGAAGCAATAATGTCCACCAGCCGCGCTTCCGTCACCAACTCGCAACGCAACCGCTGCGACGCGATTCTGGCCAACTCCTCATGCCGCGTGGCCGGTTCGCCGGAAACGGTGATGAACGCCATCCAGTAGAAATCGTAGCGCACGCAAGCTACCATGGCGGCATGCTCGCCAATCTGGATGCCCAGCAGCCCTTGCTGAAACATTTCCTCGCAGCCATCGCCTATCGAACGCAGAAGGCCCTGCGCGGAGCACCGGATGCGTTCGCCGAGTTTCGCGCGGGCTCAAACGTCCGCACGCCGCATGAACTGCTCTGGCACATGACCGGCCTGATCGGCTACGCCCGCACTCACTTTCTGGGCGGCGTCTGGCAACCGGAAAAGCTGCCCACGTTCGATCAAGAAATCCGCCGTTTCCACGAAGTGCTGGAAGACCTGGGACGGCTCCTCGAAGAAAACCATTTGCGGGAAATCTCGGCCGAGCAACTGCTGCAAGGCCCGCTTGCCGACACCATGACTCACGTCGGTCAACTGGCCATGCTCCGCCGCCTGGCCAGCTCGCCGGTGGCTCCTGAAAATTTCGTGCGCGCCAAAATCTCCGCGGCCAACCTGGGCCCGGACCAGCCCGAGCCCGCCGCTCCCGATCCAGGCTGGAACCCGGAACTGCCTCCGCTAGCTCCCGGCAAAGACGTGCCACCCGGCTGGTAGCTTTAGAAGATGGATCTGAAGACAGCCATCCTGAACGGCGACGCCGATGCCGTGCGCCGCCTGCTCGCAGAGGATTCATCGCGAGCCAATGCCCTCATCCGCTGGGGCGTGAATGACTGCATCAGCACCCATCCGCTGCACTACGTCTCCGACATGCTATTCGAGGGCAAACTTCAAAAAGGCCGAGAGCTTCCGCTCATTGACGCGCTGATCCAAGCTGGCGCAAATCTTGATTTCCAAAAGAACGGTAAGGGTGACACGCCACTGATCGGAGCCGCCAGCCTGGGAGCAGAAGACGTCGGGTTAAGGCTATTGGATGCCGGAGCCAAACCCGAACTTCGCGGCCTGTTCGGAGAAACCGCGCTCCACTGGGCAGCCTTGCTCGGCGAAGATCGGCTGGTGGAGAAACTGATCCCCGGTTCGAATCTAAACCTCAAAGACGAAAAATATCAGTCAACGCCTCTGGGCTGGGCCCTACACGGTTTGTCGAATCCACCCGCAGGCAACCAAGGCCGTCAGCGCGAAGTAGTGTTGCTCCTCGAGGAAGCACTCCGAAACCCCAGTCCCTAGCCCCAAGTCCCTGGCCCCCAGCCCCGTCCTGCCATTGCAAACTACTCTTCAACAAAAAGTACTATACTGTAGTAGTGACCCGCCGATCCTTATTCGCAGCCCTCGCCCCAGCACCCCTCGCGGCCGCCTGGTTCCGATTCGTAGAGCCAAGCTGGTTTGAAGTTACCCACACCCGCGTCCAAATGCCAGGCATCCGAGGCCAGCGCATCCTCCACATCTCGGATATCCATATCTCAGACGGCATGGGCGCAAGCGACCTGGAACCAGGATTTCGCACCGGACTGGCAGCGCGGCCCGATCTGATTTGCCTCACCGGCGACTACGTCAGCTACACCAGCGGTTTCGATCGCGCCGGCTTGCTGCGCCTGTTGCGCCGGGCCACGGATTCAGCGCCCACCTACGCGGTGCTCGGTAATCACGATGGCGGCGCCTGGATCGCGCGCGGCACAGGCAGCCATTCCACCGAACCGATGCGTGAGTTGCTGGCCTCCGCCGGTGTACGAGTGCTCCATAACGATTCCGCTGTGGAGGGAGATCTAACGCTGGTCGGCGTGGCAGACTTGTGGAGCGGCGAGCTAGACGCTCGCCGCGCCTTCGCCAAAGTCATGCCATCCACTCCGGCCGTGGTGCTGTGCCATAATCCCGATGGCAAGCAGCGGCTTGAGCAACACTCCTGGAACCTGATGCTGAGCGGCCACACGCACGGCGGCCAGGCACGCATCCCAGGACTCACTCCACTCTGGGCGCCCGTCACCGACAAGCGTTTCCTAGCCGGACTCTATTCGTGGGAAGGCCGCCAGCTCTTCATCTCCCGCGGCCTAGGCTCACCCAAACACGTCCGCGCCTTCTGCCGCCCAGAGGTTTCAGTGCTGCATTTGGGCTAGCGATTATCACGTACAACAGCCAGGAAGATCGTGCTTAGCGGGTCTACCTGGGAGAGCGGCATCGGGATTATCACGAGTTCCATTTCAGATGGCCCCGGATCTGAGCGAACCCCGGCGCAGAACTACAAATTAGGCCGCGCCGCGCTCTTCGGAAGATCCTCGCCGGACGCTGCAGGCGCAACGCCCACCGCCTTCAATTCGTCGAGCTCCTTGATCACTTTTGCCCATTCCACGCTGTCGCTCTTGGTGGAGACCGGTGCGCTCAGGTCACCGTAAAATGCCAGAATATCCAGCCGGAGCTCGGGAGGCATGTCCGCGTAGCGGCCTTCCAGCTTATCCAGCAACTGCGCGTATGCGCGATCGCTCAGCTTGTAGCCGCCCGCCGCGGTGATTTCTCCCACGTCAATATTCTCATTGGGCAGCTTCAATCGATCCGCCTGCAATTCGGAGAGCAGCTCACGGTAACGGTCCAACGTCGCATTAAAGCTCGCCATGAACAACTTCTCCACGGCGGGAGTCGGAACCTCGAACCGCAAATCTCTGGACCGGCCCACTCTCGGCAGCATCCGGATTATAAATGCCCATAATCTGGACCGGAATCCCGGCTGCTCATATTCTTTGCCCCATTCTTTCCGATAACTGGCGCGTGAGAGATTGTACAGGAACTTCTTTTTAGTGGCGCTCGGGGCATCCTTAATGATCTCGGATTTCTTCATTTGCCACGCGACTCGCGTGATGGCGGGAATCGTGGAACTTACCGCGTGGCGATAGGAGCCGATGCCGAGACTGACTCTCTTGAATACATCTCCTAGTTTCAGCCCATACGTATCTTGAAACGCCCGCTCCAGCAGTGGCCGGGCTACTTGAAAGCCGATGAATGCGTGATAGCTTTCGGGTGCGTAATGGCCTTGGGCCACCTGAAGCACATCAAAAGCCAGCTCCGTCTTGACATGCGAGAGCGCATCGTCGGCGTAGGTCACGCGACTCCCGAATTCCGTCCGAAGCTTCGGGTAAAGCAGCGGAACCGCCACATTGGTGGCCATGCGGTGCCCCGTATTGTCCGCGGCGTAATGCGCCAGCGCCCCCAGCGAGAAGGCATATTCGTTCAGGTCTTGAGATTCGCGAATCAGGTTAAGGACAAAGTCGCCGCTCCGGACGTAGTGCGTGAGATCGGTGAACAGCTTGGATCCGAACGGGTAGTAGCCCATGTCCTGAATGATGCTGCCGCCGTATGCGTAAGCATGTGCTTCCAGCAGTTGTTCCGGCGTGGAGTCCGGAAATCGCTTCAGCAGCAGGCCCTTTATGGAAGTGTCCCACGCGGAGTCGATAATCGCCTCGTGAGTGAGCACCGAATACGAAAAAGCGCTGGGAGCCAAGAGCAGGACCACTAAGCCCGCGAACCAGGCGCATCGATTTTTCAAAGGTACTCGCATTCCGATCTCAGTTCGGTTTCCCCGACCAACCCTCCAGAGGCTGCCCCCTTTTCATGGGTACGCCCTGGCGAGTTTGAAATCCGGTGTCATCCATCCAGGTGACCAGGTAACACTCCGGGCAAAGCCGCAGCTGGCGCAGTGGCAGATCTTCCACGGCGATATCGATCGGCTCCATCTCACTCCCGCATTTTGGGCAGCTCGGGTCTTCCAATGCGAGACCGCTGGCATGGAGCTGGATACTCATCTAGAGCCGGCCAACCAGCACCAAAACCAAAACAATCAATAGAACGGTTCCCAACCCTCCGCTCGGATAGTAGCCCCAGTTCCGGCTATGCGGCCAAGTGGGAAGCGCTCCAAACAACAACAACGCCAATATCACCAACAGAATTATTCCCATACATTCTCCTTTTGATCGGGAACGTGTGACGCGAGCTTCACGCCCGCACCCAATGAGCAACCAGGGCGGCCACTCCAACCGTGCCCGCTATCAGGCCCACCGACCAGAAGAACCGCCAGAATAACTGCCATCCTTCTACCTTCGCTCGTGCCTCCGCGGCTCGTTCGTCAGCAGAAGACGTATCGATGGGTATCATGTCGTGCGTTGTCTCACCGGGCTATCGGCCCGACTCGGTAGTTGCTCAAACCGCTCCACAGCCCAAAAGCTTGAAGAAGCCATATCCCAACGCAAACCACAACTACAACGTTGAGTATCGATTTGATGCTGGAAGCCATCGGGATGTAGCGATTGATCAAATACAACACCACGCCGACAATCACCAGCGCGATCACCACATTTACTAAAGGCATGATCTTTTCTCCTGCCCGGTAGAGAGGCAATCCATTAACCAATCGCGCAGACGCCTATCGGCTCGGTGAAACCCTACGCTACGCTGAAACACCTGACCACGCCGCGTCACCCGACCAAATGCGGTCACGCCGGCTAGCCGGCACAAGCTGCTCGTCATGCTCGGGGCTGTCGAAAAGCAAGCCGTGCTCGCTCGGACTCCCGCCAAGCGGTTCCTAAAACTTCAAGAGCCGCCAGATACGCGCTACGAGTCCATAGCAATCCGGCGCCTTTCGATTACTCCGAAAGTGATCAATTTTGAGCAGATTCGGAACAAAGGGATACCTCATAATATTCGGAACCGGAGATTGCCGGGCAGACTTGCCCTCGAGAGAAACGTTGACAGACCACTCTAAGAGCACACTGGCGAAGAAGAATGACCTGAAGCGCGAAACGATCTTGGTTGTCGAGGACGATTTCTCTATCTGCAAGCTCGTAAGAATGTTCCTGGAGAACGCGGGATACAGTGTAGTGACCGCTGATGACGGAGAAGAAGGCCTTCGTGTCTACAAGCGGCACCAACCCAGCATTGCGCTTCTGCTAACCGATGTGATGATGCCCAGAATGAACGGCCTGGACCTGGCCGTTCATGTTCTTCAACTCGACTCGGGTTTGCCGGTTCTCTTTATGTCGGGCGATCCCCCGCGTATGAACTTACGTTCCGAGTGCCTAGCAAAGCCTTTTAGCTCTGCGGATCTAGTCGGCAGGGTAAGCCAGGTGCTTCATGCGTCAGACCGGGGACCGGAACGAGACCGGCTGTGATGATCCGTCGCACTGCAATTTCGCCGGTCACAGAATGGGCGGATGGAATCAGATCCCCCATTCATCTGGTTGGGACGGAGCGCCGGTCGAAGATGCGCTACCCAATCGTGCTAAAGGTCCGCTATCGCACGCTCAGCCGAAAGCTCCACATCGGTGAGGGCCGGGCCGTGAATCTTAGCAGCGGTGGAGCATTGGTTGTTTGCCGGCACCAACTCGGTGTTGGCGTAGACCTGGAAATACGTCTGGAGTGGCCGTCACTCTTAGATGGGTGGATCCCGCTCCAACTCGTTACGCTTGCGAGCGTGGTTCGTTGCGGCTCATCCAGTTTCGCTGTATGTTTCCGCCGGCACCAATTCCGCACCCTGAGAAGCACGGTCCAAAGATTCGCCAGCATAGCTGATTCCAAGAAGGAACCAGCTGGCGCTCCGGCGAAAAGCCGGGCACATGAATCGCCGCGCCACAACCAGTAAGCGTAGGACCTTCGCTGTCCACTTCGATTTCTTGAAGAAAACCAAAAGGCTGAAAGCTGCATCCAGTGAGGAGCGAAATGAGTTCGGAAGAATATGGCGATGCTTACGGCAGAGGCTTTATTCGAACCGCGCGTCGTTTAGTGACGCGGCCTCGCGGGAACTTCTCGATCTGCTCACTCCGCCGCGGTGAATCGAGCGGCCATCGATGTTCAGTGCATTCTGAAAAGTTGTAAGCACTTGCGTTTTTGGCCCCGCTCCGCCCCACGGGGCAGGGCCTTGCCCTGACGGATAGAACTCCGTAAGGAATTTGGCAAAACTCTCAAGTAGCTAACTTCACCGAAACACCTGGCCATGGAGTTGCTCTTAAGAAGCCCGTATCAGCCACGGCTGGAGATCGTCGCAGTTTGCAAATTGCGCTAGGGCTTTGGCGAAGTTATACGTTTACAACTTGATAAGGAGATCTAAATGACAAGTAAAAAAACGGCGGTATTCGGCATTTTCCAAAACGCCGCCCAAGCGGAACATACTGTTGATCAATTGTTGGCTGCCCGCTTCCGCAGCGACGACATCTCAGTTTTGCTGCCCGACAACGACAGCACAAAAGACTTTGCCCACGAAAAGAACACCAAAGCGCCTGAGGGAACGGTCACCGGCGTAACGGCGGGCGGAGCCATCGGTGGGACTTTGGGCTTGTTGGCGGGAATTGGAATGCTTGCGATCCCGGGAGTTGGTCCATTCATCGCAGCCGGCCCGATCATGGGTGCTTTGGCCGGTCTCGGAGTGGGGGGCGCGGTGGGTGGTTTGATAGGCGCGCTGGTTGGTATGGGGATTCCTGAGTACGAGGCGAAGCGATTCGAAGGAAGGATCAAAGCAGGCGGCGTTCTGCTCTCGGTCCATTGCGATACATCCGAAGAAATAGCTAGCGCCAAGGATGTGCTCAAGCACACCGGCGCCCAGGATATTTCGTCGGCCGGCGAAGCCAGTGCCGACATTCCCGTCGCTGCCGCGGTTGTAGCTGCGCGTTAATCGGAGATCTTTCCGAACGGCGATGGGCCAAGACGCCGTGTGGCGCACGCACTCTTGCGTGCTGCATCGACACTCGTGTCGATGTCCGCCCAACGCCGAGACGAGTCTCGGCGCAGCACGCGTGCGCCACGGCGTCTTCATGGACTTTGGTGAGCCAGCAGGCACATGGAAACTCCCTTACGGTCGCGATTCGGCTCCGTTACCAAGCCGCGAGCGTAAGCGACCAGTGCCCTTGATTCTTTTCACCGTGACCTCCCCGAGCCAAAATGACCACGCGGCGTCATTTCGACCAAATGTGGTCAAAAGTGAACAGCGGCACAACAGATTGGTAGCTATGATGGAATTCTACCGCCATTCTTGGCTTCCTGAATCGACGGGGCAAGGAGAAACGTGCAATGGCCTCCACAGCCTCACAGCCACAAACCGCCAATTGGCTGGCGGAAAACGGGCCAAAAGAACTCGAACTGCTGTTTCGGGCTATCGTCTATCATCCCTCTGCACCCATCCTGATAGCGGACAACGACCGTCATTACCGGGATGCCAGCTCCGGCGCCGGGAAGCTGCTCGGACTTCCGCGGGAAAAAATCATTGGGCGCAGTTTGGATGAGTTCGTCGAACCCAGCTTCAAGCCACAAGTTCCCGAGCTCTGGCAGGATTTTCTCGAACGGGGCGAGCAGCAGGGCACGCTCCGGCTGCTGGGACCGGATGGAAGCCCGCGCGAAGTCGAGTACACCGCCAAGGCAAACGTGTTGCCGGTGCGTAACCTCCTCGTCCTCCGCGACAAGACCGTACAGGCTGATACCGATGGGGTGTCCCAAGCCACCGGCGGCAAGATTCCGGGCTGGGTTCAGGACTACGCCCTCTTTTTGTTATGCGTCGACGGAAAAGTGGTCGCTTGGTATTCAGGAGCCGAGCGACTTTACGGTTACACCGCAGCTGAGGCCATCGGCCAGAATGTGGCCATACTCTATCCCTCCGAAGACACGCTGCCGGTCAGGCTGTGCGAAGAACTGAACAGATCCGCCGCTCAAGGCCATTTCGGCAATGAAGGCTGGTGTGCGAGAAAGGACGGATCGCGATTCTGGGCCAACGTCATCACCATGGCGGTGAAGGATGAAGAAGGGGAGTTGCAGGGCTTTGCGAGAGTGGTTCGCGACTTTAGCGAGCGCCATGAACGGGACGAAAAGTTGCGGAAATCGCGCGCGCGTCTCCGCCGCCTCCCTGCGGAGACCACCATCGCCGGTATCGTTTCCGGAGAGTTTGACCGGATTCCCGAAGCGAACGACGCGTTCCTCGATCTGGTCGGCTACAGCCGCGAAGATTTGTTGGCCGGACGGCTGCACTGGCCCGATCTCACTCCGCCGGAATATGTTCCTCTCGATGAATTGGCGCATGAAGAGGGTTTGCGGTTCGGGGCCTGCACGCCTTTTGAAAAGGAATTGACTCGCAAAGACGGAACCCGAGTTCCGGTTCTAGTGGCTACGGCCGTGTTGAAGCTCTCACCGTTTCGATGGATCACCTTTGTACAGGATCTGCGCGAGCGCGACCGCGAGGAGAGTGTCCAGAACGACGTCTCTGACGAAGACACAGACTTGAAGCAGGAGTTCACGGAAATCGTTGGCCGCAGTGCCGCTCTGAAACGCATTCTCTCGCAGGTGGAAGTGGTCGCCCCCACCGACGCTACTGTATTGATCCTCGGCGAAACCGGTACCGGTAAGGAGCTGATCGCGCGCGCCGTTCACCGGATGAGCCCGCGCCGCGAGCGTCCTTTTATCACTTTGAATTGTGCGGCCATTCCGACCGGGCTGCTCGAAAGCGAGCTGTTCGGCTACGAGAGAGGCGCCTTCACCGGTGCTCTCTCGCAAAAGATCGGGCGCTTTGAAATGGCCCACCGGGGAACTCTGTTCCTGGATGAGGTGGGCGACATTCCTCTGGATCTGCAGCCCAAGTTGCTCCGCGCGCTGCAGGAGAAGGCCTTTGAAAGGCTGGGGGGAACCAAAACCATCCCCATTGACGTCCGGCTCGTGGCCGCCACCAATCGTAATTTGACGCAGATGATGGGCGACAAGCTTTTTCGCAGTGATCTCTACTACCGCCTGAAAGTTTTCCCGATCACTACGCCTCCCTTGCGCGATCATCCGGAGGATATACCAATCCTGGCCCGGCACTTTACGCAACATTACGCCGCGAAGATGAACAAGCAGATCGACAAGATCCCATCGGAGACAATGCGCACCTTGGTGAGTTGGTCGTGGCCCGGCAATGTACGAGAGCTCGAAAACTTCATTGAGAGGGCCGTCATCCTTTCCCGAGGCCCGAACCTGCGTGCTCCTTTGGCCGAAATACGCGCCGATGCCATGGAACCTGCCGGCAGCCGAACGCTGGAGCAAGTGGAGCGGGAGCATATCATCCGGGTGCTCCGCGAGACCGGTGGGGTGGTCAGCGAGGCCGCTACCCGTCTCGGAATGCCGCGAACCACCTTGAACGCCATGATGCGAAAGCTGGGGATCTCCCGCAGGGAGCTCTAATCGTCAACAGCGGACTCTGTCGACTCTGTAGCCGAGCCGCGACCGGTAGGAAGCGCAAAGGGTGCGGCGCGCACCGCAAAACGGACCAGGAACTGGCTCGCGCCGCGCTCCGTTTTGCGCGAAGTTCCTTAGAAGCGCAAAGGGTGCGGCGCGCACCGCCAAACGAACCAGGAACAGGCCCGCGCCGCGCTCCGTTTTGCGCGAAGTTCCTTAGAAGCGCAAAGGGCGCGGCGCGCACCGCAAAACGGACCAGGAACTGGCTCGCGCCGCACTCCGTTTTGCGCGAAGTTCCTTAGAAGCGCAAAGGGTGCGGCGCGCACAGCCAAACGCACCAGGAACTGGCTCGTGCCGCACTCCGTTTTGCGCGAGTTCCTTAGAAGCGCAAAGGGTGCGGCGCGCACAGCCAAACGCACCAGGAACTGGCCCGCGCCGCACTCCGTTTTGCGCGAAGTTCCTTAGAAGAAGCGCAAAGGGTGCGGCGCGCACCGCCAAACGCACCAGGAACTGGCCCGCGCCGCACTCCGTTTTGCGCGAGTTCCTTAGAAGCGCAAAGGGTGCGGCGCGCACAGCCAAACGCACCAGGAACTGGCTCGTGCCGCGCTCCGTTTTGCGCGAAGTTCCTTAGAAGCGCAAAGGGTGCGGCGCGCACCGCCAAACGGACCAGGAACTGGCCCGCGCCGCACTCCGTTTTGCGCGAGTTCCTTAAGAGCGCCACGAGTGCAGCTAGATGCATTCGTGGTCTCGCTCCCTGCTGGTCGCGGCTCAGCGAGCTCGTGCATTCCTCTACGGGCTCCATTTTTACGTCGCGCAGCCGGGGCGGCAACGTTTAGCTCGACGATGTAGCCTTCTGATTCTTAACCTGCAGCTCATTCACCACCTGCTGCACATTCGGAACCGCGGCGGCGACGGTCTGGATCTGCGCGCGCAGCGCTTCGGACCCAACTTCGCCAGTCAGGGTAACAACACCACTTTTGACTTCGTACTTCACGCCCTTTTGGATTCCATTCTGGATAAGCGCGGCGTCCACGTTCTTTTCGATGCCCTGGTCCAGATCGGAATTCACTTTCTTGGCATCACTAGCGGACGCTGGTGGAAGGACAGCAATCTGGTTCGACACCACTTGGTCTCCCGCCATGGACTTCGCAATGGATTCAGCTTGTGATTTGTCACCGTCGGCAGCAACGTGCCCACCCAGGGTCACAACACCCTTGTCGCGATCCTGGCTGACGGAGACATCTTTGAAGTTAGCGGCATCCAGCGACTTGCGAATATTGTCAGAAACCCGAGGCGATTTCGTGGCCGTTGCGGAACACCCAACCAGTGTTCCGGCTAAGAGTACCGCGAGCCCGGTCAAGTACGATTTTCGTATTTTCATATTGCTTTCTAACTGCACGAGGATGGCCAACGTCATTCTGGCGTGATTGCACCGGCGCTCGCCGCGACTGCCAGGACAGATTTGTCTTTCGCGGATGGCGTGGAGCCGACGAAGAATGTAACCGCGTCTCCGAGACTGGTCACTAGTCGCTCCGGGCGCTTGGGTTGAAAGCGCTGCAAGGCGCTCTCTATATCACCAGTGAATCCCCAGACTCCAATCACGATCTTGGTCCGGGGAAAACGTACCTGGAGCAACCGGCTGAGGGTTCTGGCGCGGGCAAACGCGAAGGGCGGCACGGCGGAAATACAGAACATGTCCTTCGGTTCGGGCTCTACGATCGCCACCAAATGTTGCAGCGTAGGGTCGAGGGGAAGTGATAGCGCGGTACAGCCGGCATGATCCAGCAGTTGGGCCAACATGACGGCGGCGATCTCGTCCGCTTCATCGTTAACAGGAAGACAGAGTACGCGGCCGGCCGCACATGCCGGTTTCAGTTCCAGCTCACCCTCGGTTTCAGCGTCGGCACTGGCGGGCTCGGAAGCCGCGGTTTGTTCGGAGAATTCCGCGGTCATTTCTCTTATACTGAGGAAAACAAACTCCTCTCGAGCCGGATCGAGCGCCCCCTTGTGCCGATCCTGCTCCGCCATCGTGAGCGCCGGTATGATTACCAAATCGTACAGTTGAACCAGGGAATTCTCGCTCAGGTAGACATCGGCCACTGCGCGCGCTTCATGATCGTCCATCGCCAGCAAGCGTTGATAGACTTGCGCTTCCGCCGCAAGGACCGGTTGATCGCCCAGTAGAATGTACAAAAAGGATAGCTGCGGAACGTGACGGCCCAAAACCACCACGCACACTGTCAGTGGCGTCGCGAGAATCAGCCCAGCGGGTCCCCACAAAGCCGCCCAAAACACCGTGGTCAACAGGATCGCCAGCGAAGAGATTCCCGTGTGCATCCCATAGAGCCAGGGCTCAACGAAGTTGCCGGTTACAAGCTCCAGCGTGGCGAACAGCAGGAATACCAGCAGCGGAGGCATCCAATGATCGAAAACCGCGAGTGAGAGCAGCAAGGGCAATGCGGCTGCTACCAGCGATCCAACGTACGGCACGATGCGCAGGATTCCCGCCACGCCTCCCCACAAAATCGCGTACGGAACCCCGATCAGGTACAAACCCGCGCCACACAGGACGCCGAAGATCGCATTCACCAGCAGTTGCATCATCAAGTACCGGCTAACCCGCCGCGTCGCATCATCCAGGGCTTGGGTCATCACGTTGAGATGATCGAGGCCCGCCAGGCGGAAGAGTCGATTGCGCAGGTCGTTCTGTTCGATTAGCAGAAACACGCTGAATATCAGAACCATGCCGAGGATTCCGAGCGGCACCAGAACGGGCGTGGCCAGTTGGCGAATATATTCGAACTCGTTGGCTGGCCCTGCCACGATCTCCACCGGAACAGTCCGGCCAGGTTGATTCGCAGGTTGACTCGCAGGTTGATTCCCACTAGGTTGGGAGGTGTTGCGCCGGCCTTGCCTAGGAGCCGGTGGGGCGATGGGCAACGGTGTACTGGAAAGCTCCTTGCCGAGCTCTTGCACGCTCGCGGCAGCCCGTCCCACCGCGCCTTTGCCGGGTGTGCGGATCGCTTCAATCTTGTTATGAATGTTCTCCTGGTAACTGGGCAGGTCGTTGACCACTTCCACCAACTCATTGAAGATAACCCAGCCAACTCCGCCTGCGATCGCGATGGAGACCACCATGATGAAGAGCACCGATGGAAAGCGGCCGAGGCCCATTTTTTGCATCCAGGCCACGGCCGGCGTCAGTACTAAAGTGAGGACGATGGCGAATGCCAGAGGAATAAGGATCTCGCGCGCCAGGTAAAGAATGGCAATCACCGCGACCAAAACCGCGGCGGTCCGAACGCCTGAGCTGCGTTGTGAAATGGGAGGCTTGATCATAGCCGGCATTGGCTCTCCGTTCTCCGTGGGGCAGGTTGGTAACTGTTGCCAACCTGCGCGCCGATTGCCAATCGGCGCTTACAGCGGCGGGTTACCAACCCGCGCGCAGGATGCCATCCTGCCCAACAACCAAACTGACACAGCCAAACTGCCCCACTAGCAGCAGGTCTCGGAATCAGCTACGATACCGAAAAAGGAGTTACCTCCATTGTCAGCGGCACACCCGCTCCCAATCTGGTCAATGTTGCTCATTTCCGTGGAATTCAACCAGGGCAGCGCGCGGCCGACCGGCCAGGGATGGTCAATCGTGCAGCACGATATTCAGCAGCGAGCTGTGAACTTCCAGCCCGCCGTTGTATTCGATGAATCCCAGTTTGCGGAACCGGTTCATGAAAAAGCTGACTCTGGAGCGAGTGGTACCCACAATCTCAGCCAACATTTCCTGGCTGATCTTTGGAATCACGCGCTCTGCTTTACCTTCCTTGCCGAAGTTAGCCATCAGCAGAAGTACCCGCGCCAGGCGCTTCTCACTGGAGTTAAAGAGCTGATCCACCAGATCCTCCTCGATCCGAATGTTCCGGGAGAGCAGGTAACGCAGGAACAACTCGGAAAAAGGAGGGCTCGCTATGTAGCATCGTGATCACACTTTGCTTTTCCAGCCGCATGATCAAGCACTCCGATAATGCGGACGCGCTGGCCATGAGCAACGGCTGGCCGGCCAGGCATCCTTCGCCAAAGAAGTCGGCGGATCCCAGGATAGCGACCACTGCTTCTTTACCCCGTTGGGAAACCACCGTCAGCTTGACCCTGCCTTTCTGGATATAGAAAATGGCGTCGGCCGGATCGCCTTGCGAGAAAACCCTCTGGCTCTTCCCGTATTCCGCCAGGGTCCTTCCTTTGCCGACCTTGGCCAGAAACACTTTGGGATCGAAATCTGGTGCTGCTTTCGGCTTTGTCTTCACTTAGATCGAGTATACCTACAGACCAAACGAAGGAAGGGTGAGCAATATTGAGCAGCCTATGAACAGGCCATTGTTTAAACTGAAAGGTTACCACGACATCCAATTCCCAGTCTCGACGTATAATGATCCGCGCCCCCTGGGCGGCTGTGTTCTTGAGTGTCCTATCTCTGAGCGGTCAGGTAAACGTCCTCACTTACCACAACGATCTTTCGCGAACCGGTCAGAACCTAAGCGAGACCATTCTCACTCCGTCGAGTCTCCGGGTGGGCGAGTTCGGCCAACTCTTCAGCGATCCGGTGGATGGCCAGGTTTACGGCCAGCCGCTATACATGTGGGGATTGAACATTGCGGGGAAGGGTTTCCACAACGTGGTATTCGTCGTGACCGAACACGATAGCGTCTACGCGTTCGATGCTGACAACAACACGGGATCGAACGCCGCCCCGCTCTGGCAGGCCAGTTTCATCAATCCAGCCGCCGGCATCACCTCGGTCCCGGCCGATAACTTGGGCTGCAATGTTATCACGCCAGAGGTGGGAATCACCAGCACTCCGGTGATCGACCCGATTACAGGAACCTTGTACGTGGTTGCGATGACGCTGGAAAGTTTCGGCCAAACCTACGTGCATCGGTTGCACGCGCTGGACGTCCAGACTGGCGCGGAACAACCCGGCAGTCCCGTTGAGATTCAAGCTTCGGCGCCGGGAACGGGCGATGGAAACTCCACAGTGACGTTCCAGCCCTGGTTATACAAAGAACGTGCGGGACTGCTCTTACTCAACGGGGTGGTCTACACGGCTTGGTCCTCGCATTGTGATTCCGGGAACTATCACGGCTGGTTGATCGGTTACGACGCAAAAACACTCCAACGCGTAGCAGTTTACACCAGCACTCCGAATTGGGAAGCCGGGTCCATCTGGCAGAGCGGAGCGGCGCCGGCAGCCGACGCAAACGGCAACATATACGTTGTCACCGGCAATGGAACCTTCGATGCCGAGCGCGGCGGCGGGGATCTGGGTGACACCGTCATCAAGCTCGCGACCACGAATGGGCTTTCGGTCGCCGATTACTTCACTCCGTTCAACGCCGACTTGCTGGACATCGAAGACATGGATCTCGGGTCGAGCGGAGCGCTTCTGCTGCCGGATACGGCCGGAACCTCCCAGCACCCGCATCTGCTCGTGACCGGTGGTAAAGAGGGCCGCATATATCTTGTCGATCGGGACCGCATGGGACATTTTTCACCCGGAAGCGATAGCCAGATCGTTCAATCCCTTCCAGCAGCCGTCGGCCCGTTGTTCGGGATACCTGCGTACTTCAACAACACGGTCTTCTTCGGGGCCAAGAACGATGCGCTGAAGGCTTTCCCGATCTCGAATGGCCTTCTGTCTGAAATACCGTCCTCCGAAAGCACCGGTGCGATGCCATACCTGGGTTCAGTGCCCAGCATCTCGGCCCACGGAACGAAGGATCCCATCGTTTGGAGCATTCAGCCCGACGCACTGCACGCCTACGATGCGACGAACCTCGCCAGCCAGCTATACAGCGGCAGCTTCGGCTCCTACATAAAATTCTCGACACCAAGCATTGCGAACGGCAAGGTCTACGTGGGAACTGAAAACTCGGTCGCGGTGTTTGGGCTTCTCAAGTCGCCGGGCATTAGCGCAATCGTGAACTCGGCTGGAAACGGCGCGGGCGCTGCCGCACCGGGATCCATCGTCTCCATATATGGGACGAATCTGGCAGCCGGCGCCGCAACGGCATCCCAGAATCCACTGCCGAAAGTTTTGGCGGGCTCCCGGATATTGATCAATGGTCTTCTGGCTCCTTTGCTTTCCGCCGGCCCCACTCAAATCAATGCCCAGGTCCCCTATGAAGTTCCAGCCGGAATTGCAACGGTTGTGGCGATCGAAGGGAACAGCGTGTCCACGCCGGTCGCGCTTCAAATTCAGGAAACAGCGCCGGGAATTTTCGCCGCGCTCAACCAGGATGGAACCGTCAACGGACCGGCGCATCGAGCTTCGCCCGGAAGCACTCTTCTGGTGTTCTTAACGGGCGTGGGTCCAACCGAACCTTCCCTGCCTACGGGCGTTGCGGCGCCGGCAGGTCAACCGGTGAGTGCTATGGCTCCGCTGAGCGCGTCCATCGGTGGCCAGACCGCCCCCGTCCTCGCCGCTGGTCTGGAACCAGGATTGGTTGGTGTGTTCACAGTGACCCTGCGCGTGCCGCCGCAGGCGCCGGGGAACCATCCGCTAGTGATCCAGGCAGGTGGCGTTCTGAGCAACAGCCTGGCGGTAAATATAGGTCAAAACTGAACAGTGATAATCCGCTGATGAGTCTACAATACCCGTGGAGCGCCATTGACCTACCTAAAATATGAGATCGGCTCAGGACAAGTTACGAAAGTAACCGCTGACGAGATCCTGCGATGGTTTGAAGCCTGCTTTCAAACGTCGGGCGACGTCTGGGACAGGATGAACCAGAAAGACTTTTTCTTTGGCTCGCGGGAGCGCATCTACGCCAACGAGAAAAGCGTCAAGCAACTCGGGCTGACCTATTTCGATGGTGGGCCTTACTTCATTCGTCCAACCGCTCGGCCAGAGCCAGCGGCGCATTGATATCGTCACTGGTGGCGTTTCGCCTACGCCGAAGAACTTGAGTGCCTCCTACCCGTGCGCCCGTCTGGAAGGTCAACGCCATCCCGAGTAGTATCACCACCACGATCGCAATCGGCAACAACGGAATGTAAAGTAAGAAAACGCCGATGCAGTCCACCAGCAGCGCGGTGGAGAGCACATGGCCGGCCGTTCAGTCGAAAAGCGTGGCGTCCCACGTGCTACAGCTTGGCTTGACACTTGGAGGGGACACTTGGAAGAAACCACCGTGGAAATCAGCCAGATCACAACTCGATACCGATCCTCTCTGCGGGAGATTTTCTGCCACACCTCGGCACACGTTGTGCCGGCAGCGTCGATGTCGGGGCTATTCTTGACACTGCTGGCCGTGCTGGCAGGGGCTCTGGGTTTGTGGCGTTTGGGCGTGGACCCTGGCTGGACCAGTCCATTCTTTGTAGCGAGCGGATTGTTCTCGCGCTATCAATTGTGGTTCGCCATCGCGATCGTCGCACAAACATCCGCATTCATCCTCAATCGCTGGGTGGCGAATCAGGTTATAGACGTTCCGGCCATCGCCGCGGTATAGGAGACGTACCATCATGACTACGAAAGAGCTAACGCATTTCCAAACTATTCTGGAGGTCCGGCAAGCTGAGTTAGAAGCGCTGCTTCGAAACCGCGAAGTAATCGCCGTGAATTTGAACTCCGACATGCTGGACCAGATCCAGCACGCCCAGGAACGCGAGATGGCGATTGGCAACCTCGAGCGTGCATCCGCCCGTCTGAGCCAGGTGCGAGGTGCGCTCCAAAGTATTCAGCGCGGCACTTTCGGAATCTGCCTCGACTGCGAAGAGGAGATCAGCATGAAACGGCTCGCGGCAGTGCCCTGGACTACAGCGTGCCTGGCCTGCCAGGAAGCCGCGGATCTTAGTGGAATGCCAACTCAAAACGCGATCGAAGAGCCAGTCCTGAGCGCTGCCTGAGCTGACCGCCCGCGGTCATTTGACCAAATACCGTTACCCCGTCGGAAGCGCGAATCGGCCCAAATCGATATCGGCTCAACGCAAGATAACGTGGTGCGAGCCGTGCAGTGAACAATCGTGCCGTGACCAGATTACCCCGTAGGGCAAGCCTCTGGCTTGCCAGTCCCCGATTGGCCATTGTGTCGATTCTCGTGGTGGGCGCAATTTCGGCAACTGCATCCGCCGTCGATCTTTCCAAATACCGGGACTTCCAACTGGGGGCGAACCTGGCTACCATCGCAAAACAGACCAGCGCCAGCCTATCCGACGTAAAAGTAATTCATAGCCGCCCGGCCCTCATCCAGGAATTGCAGTGGCGCCCGCAACCTTTGGGCGCGAAGTCCCATTCGGAGCCGGCAAAAGAGGTGGTCTTCAGCTTCTATGACGGCGAACTGTTCAAGATCGCGGTTTATTACGATCGGTACGAGACCGAGGGCCTGACGGCGGATGACATCGTCGACGCGATAGCTACGAACTACGGGACGGCGTTGAAGCCGGTCGCTGCGGCCGCTGTGGAGGGCCCGTATGCCGATCAGGAAACCGTCGTCGCACAATGGCAAGATCCCGAGTATCGCTTCGATCTGATCCGTTCGTCGTACGGGCCAGCCTTCCAGCTGATTGGTGTTCTGAAGAAACTGCAAGCAACGGCCGAAGCCGCCATTCTAGAGGCGACGCGGCTCGACAACCAGGAAGCGCCTCAAAAGGCCGCTGCCCAGGTAGCGCTTCTCGAAGAAGCGGAAAGAGCCAAGCTTGACCAAGCCAGGCTGGTGAATAAGGCCAAGTTTAGGCCATAACCGAGTTGAGGCGGAATCACAAATGAATGTTTCGATAGCCACTGAAATAAACGCATGGGAAGACGAGGGCGGATCTGCGCCCCCAATGTCGGGCGCCTCGGCGGCCGAGCTCACCGGCACCGCCAGTCAGGTGGAGTGGGCCGTGCGAATCAAACGCCAGGTGAACGCCGAGTTCGACCGTGTGGCGGCGGCATTCCGATCTGTAGCGGATAGACAGAGTGACAGGAAGCGCGCCGAAACCGAACGCATCATCGCGATACTCGAAGACCAGCGAACCGAAGTAATGCGCCACAACCAGGCTGGCTATTTCATTCGCGACTGGCAAGAGATCAGTGATCAGGTCCGCCAGGTGATCTTTCAGGATGCGCGTTATCAGGCAATCAAGAACGCAATCGCAGTACCGGCGACAACTTTAACAGGAGACTAACAGCATTATGAATATTCGACCGTTATATGACCGCATCGTGGTGAAGCGGATTGACGAACAAGAAACCACGCGCAATGGCATTGTCATCCCGGACTCCGCCAAGGAGAAACCGCAAGAGGGCGAGGTTATGGCCGTCGGCCATGGCAAGCGCCTGGAGGATGGCAAACTGGTGGCTCTCGACGTCAAAGCGGGCGACCGTATCCTTTTTGGAAAATATTCCGGCAACGAGATCACGCTGAAGGGCACGGAGTACATCATCATGCGTGAGGACGACGTTCTCGGAGTTCTGGATTCTGCCGGCAAAACGGCGAAGAAAGTCGCGTAATTCATTCGAACTCAAAAGGAACCCATCATGGCAAAACAGATTACTTATAGTGACCACTCCCGGCAGGCCATCCTGCGCGGTGTCAACCAGCTCGCCGAAGCGGTCAAGGTGACGCTCGGCCCCAAGGGACGCACCGTGGTTCTCGAAAAGAAATTCGGAGGCCCTACCATCACCAAAGATGGCGTAACGGTGGCGAAAGAGATCGAGCTGAAAGATCCGCTGGAGAACATGGGCGCCCAGATGGTCCGCGAGGTGGCATCCAAAACTTCCGACGTGGCCGGCGACGGCACCACTACCGCTACCATCCTTGCGCAGGCGATTTTCCGCGAGGGCGTCAAGGCGGTTACAGCCGGTGCAAACCCGATGGCCATCAAACGTGGCATTGACAAGGCGGTCGAAGTAGCCGTGGAAGAGATCAAAAAGCTCTCGAAGCCAGTCTCCGGCGACATGATTGCTCAGGTGGGCCGGATTTCGGCCAATAGCGATTCCACTGTCGGCGATGTCATTGCCCAGGCGATGCAGAAGGTGGGCAAGGACGGCGTGATCACGGTTGAGGAATCCAAGACCATGACCACCGAACTCCAGACCGTGGACGGTATGCAATTCGATCGCGGCTACCTCTCGCCGTACTTTGTGACTGATCCCGAGCGTATGGAATGCGTACTGGAAGATCCCTACATCCTGATCCACGAAAAGAAGATCAACAACATGAAGGATGTGCTGCCGATTCTCGAACAGATCGCTCGGGCGGGCAAGCCGCTTCTGCTGGTCTCGGAAGAAGTGGAAGGCGAAGCGCTAGCCACATTGGTAGTTAACAAACTCCGCGGAACGCTCAACGTGTGCGCCGTGAAAGCGCCGGGCTTCGGCGATCG
>JBEKJJ010000098.1:0-23679 GCA_050011295.1 Bryobacteraceae bacterium | reverse complement strand
AGGGTGATCGTTGCAAATGCTTGCGACTGAGCGACAGCAGGCAAAGCCACGAGCAAATATACGATCGCTTGGCAGAACACGGATCGCCCTCCTTAGCAGGATTCGACGGCTGTAACGCAGAGTTTGTTCCCGGCATGCCGTTCCCTACCTCGTCCGGTCCGGCATGCTAGCAGACATTCCCGATGGCACGCTGAATTACCAGCCTGCCCGCGTGCTAGGGCGTGAGGGCCGTGCGTCATCCCGTGCTCGTTAGCCGGCGCAATGGCGGATTGAATCCATAATTCCTCGAATCCGACTTCCGGCCCACTTCCGGCCTGCTAAGATCGAACTTCGGACATGCGAAAATTCTGGCTTCTGGCGGTTGCGCTCGGTGCGGCCGCTTTCGCTCAGGAGTATGCGACTGACGCAACGATCGAGTTCGAAAACCCGTGGGTAAGGATTGTGCGCGTCCACTATCTGCCGCTCGAGAAGACCGCCGAACACGAGCATCCTCCCTCGCCAACGGTCTATATTTACGTCACTGATGGTGGGCGCCTGAAGCTGACGCACACGGGCGAAGAGCCGATCATTCGCCCTCCGGTAAAGGCGGGCGGGATACGTTTTCAAAAGGCGGTGTATGAGCGACACGTCGTCGAGGAGCTGGACGGCATCGAGAGCGAGTATCTGCGGATCGAATTGAAGACCGAGCGCGTGGACCTGCCCGAACAGGATGTCCGCCGCCCTCCTGCCGACAACACGCCCTATGAGAGCCGCATGATCCGGATTCTGCGTGTACACTGCGCCGCGCACAGTGCATGCCCGGCTTCGGCGCATCCGGAAGCTCCGGCAGTTGTCGTGACCGGCGGAGAATTCAGGTGGCTCGCGCCAGATTCCGCGCCAGTTCAAGACGATTCGGACGCCGCGATTGAGCAGGTGCGTATCGAACTGAAAACGGCTCCCGCACCGTGAGGATTGCAGACGGACGGGCGCGCTCGGATCCACTCCCGAGATGGTGAATAACGAGCTGTTTCCCACAACGTCTCCCGGCCGCTTGGCTGGCAGATCTCCGACTCCTGCCATGATCGGTAAAGGCCACGCCGATTTTACGTAATCTACCCCTTGGAGGACCCTGATTCGGGGATCATTCGAAATTGGTTTTTTTTTAGCATCGGATCTCGAAGTCGATCCCTGCCAGCGATATGATTCAGAAGGGTAGGACGGGCGGCGACCAATTTGAGACGTCGGCCGCAGCAGATCAGTAGATAAACTGGTGGGTCACTGATACTGATCGAGCACAAGGAGCACACGAACATGAAGCCAAAAAACACGATCTGCCTCTGGTTCGACAAAGACGCGCATGAGGCGGCGCGCTTCTACGTCGTCACCTTTCCAGATAGTAAGGTAACCGCTGTTCACGAGGCTCCCGGTGACTATCCGGGCGGCAAGAAGGGCGATGTGCTGACGGTGGAATTTACCGTCCTGGGCATTCCCTGTCTCGGTCTCAACGGCGGCCCAGCGTTCAGGCACACCGAGGCCTTTTCCTTCCAGATCGCGACGGAGAATCAGGACGAGACGGACCGTTACTGGAACGCGATCGTCGGCAATGGCGGCATGGAAAGCCAGTGCGGTTGGTGCAAAGACCGCTGGGGCCTCTCCTGGCAGATCACCCCGCGCGCGCTAACCGATGCGCTTGCGGCCGGTGGCGGTAAGGCAAAGCGTGCCTTCCAGGCGATGATGACGATGAAGAAGATCGACATCGCCGCCATCGAGGCAGCGCGGCGACGCTGACGTGAACACGCCAGACACGTTCCTTATTCGTCCTGGATGATGCGCAAACCGGAAGTTGGCCGACTCCAGTCCGCGGTCGCAATCCCAGTTTGACTATCTTGAAATTAGCGGTGGGCGCATCCGGGCCAACAACAGGGGCGTCGTTTTCCATCCTTAAGGCTTGAACAGCCCCACTCGATCCGGTGGCTTCTAGTCTCTGCTTTTTTAGCTGATTCAATCCAACATATCCACTCGTTGCGTGCGAGCGGTGTAATATCCTCCCAGGCTGTTAACGCTTGCGGGTCGGATGTAAGTGCTTTTTTTAAATCTGCGGGCACGTCGTGTACTACACCGCTAGAAATCTTTTTTTGCGACATAGATAAGCTCTCCTTTCGCAAGCTCCAGCGGCGCGAGGATCTTTTGCCGAGCACAGGATGTGGGTCGTTCGGCCATTTAGGGAGCCCTAACGTTCAGGTTAACTCGGCGCTTGACCATCAATTGTGGCCGTGGGACGCGCAATCCGGAAGTTGGTGGGCAAGAAGTCAGCTTATCGGAGATCAGACGCCTGTTGTTCGGCAAAACATGACTTCCGAAGGTTGTAGCCTAAATACCTACATCCGAGGTCTGCGCGTACTCGATCAGGATTAGCCTAAACTTCCCTCAGGCGGGCTCGGTTGGGCAGATCGATGACACCCAAGGAAGCCCGATTCGCGAGCCAACTCTGGAGTGATATCCGGAAAACCGGTCGGCTTGATCGAATCCACTTCGATCGCACCTTCGTCCATGTGATACCGGGCTGCCCACCTTGACATGAGGACGCGTCCAGATTCGGACGCTGCAAGTGATCTCTCCGCGACGAACGCCCTCGCGTAATCGCTTGGTGAAATACCATCAAGAGATTTTACGTGCGGCAGGCCGAGTTGGTCGTATCCGGCGCGTGGACGCCCTGATCCGTTTCGTCTGCCTGCAACAGAGCAGGCTGGTTGCAGGTGGTCGAACCGTCGCGACGGCCTGCGCCATCTGCGGGTGCGGCTGCTGCCTGGCAAGCGGGCGCACAGAAAGCTGTGCCAGCGAGTCACCATTTTGGAGCCGCGCCGAGTTTACGCATGCTCGACCCAACAGCGACTCGTTGAATAGTGCCGACGGAATGGTTTACCGCGCCGGAGCATGCTACCGGGTTATTGGTCGTCCGCTATTGCGCTGGACCCAGCCGATGCGGCGTCAGGGGTCTCGTAATTCTTGCTGCCCGCAGAGCGTGCGCGAGTTTCGCTACTGCGCAAAACCGAGCATCAGCCCAGGGCGCCCTCCAGGCTTGATCCGGCATCGGCACAGAGGACGGACATCGACGCGGTAACTTGCGGCGTGTTCACAAGCGGCTTTTTCGGCGATATCGCTTCCCAACCAGCCGATCAGTTCGAGGCCAGCTTCGTCCTCCTGCAAATTTTGTGCGAGATCGACTCGATCATATTCACGCCAGGTTGGACGCGATCATCTGATGATATCAGCCGTCAATATCCGCGGGCCTGCGCTACACTGTCCTAGCGATCGACGGCGTAGCGGTCGCATGAGCTATTTATGATATGCTCCTTCCGACGACCTCAGCCCCAAGCGTCAGCGCGGGGATCGGCCGGATCATAGGAGACCACCATGACACCGAAGACAACATCGATCACCACCGTGGCGGAAGCGTTCTTCGACGCGTGTGAGACGGGCAAAGGATGGGAGGGTTGCAGCGCGTACTGCACACCCAACGCGACCTTTTCGGCGCAGGCCGAGCCACTGCTGGATGTGAAAACACTCGCCGAGTACACCGATTGGATGAAGGGCATGATGACGGTACTGCCGGATGCGCACTATGAGGTGAAGTCGTTCGCGACCGACAGCGTTCGGAACAACGTCGCCGCCTACGGCGTATTTCATGGGACCCATACTGGCCAAGGCGGACCCGTTCCTCCGACGGGCCGCAGAATTAGCACAGACTATGTGTACGTCATGCAATTCGAGGATGGTAAGATCGCTCACATGACCAAGATATGGAACGCCGGCCTGGCGCTAAAGGACCTCGGCTGGGCCTAGCTGCGTTTGCCACGCTGTTCTGTCTGAACGCCGGCAACCGCTCGCGGCGGATCGCAACCTGTAGTTGGCCAAAGATAGAACATTGTTTCTTGACTTGACTTCAACCACACAGCCCGGTGCTGCCTGAAAACCATTTGTCCCTGGATATCGTTGAACGGTGCCGTTTGAGACCAGTGGAGCGAATACTTGTACAGCAACACTCTTTTGTGGCGCAGATCAAATGGCACGTCTGACATAGGCTGCGCGAGGAGCAGTACCGGCTTCTCGAGGGTGTGCGCAATACCTACCTCGTAAAAGATATTAGCGTTCTTCCCCGTAAGATCTGCGACAACGACACAAGCACCTTCAATGCTTTGGCGAGTAGCCACCTCTTTAGCCGGGCCCGTGCTGCTTGCGGCCGGATCGTCTTGGCGTGGACTCCTCTTCGGCGATGCCCGACAGCACGACCGGTGCGCGGTCGGGGAATTCCGCGACCAGCGAGAGATTGCCCCCCCATTGCCTGGACCGTTTTCCGCAGCGTCGACAACAGGAGATCGCTGCGTTTCTCCAAGCGAGAAACGCTGTCCTGCGTGACACCGAGCGCTTTCGCAACGCGCACCTGCGTCAGCTTACGCGCCTTCCGCAGCTCGCGCAGCGTCATCTCCTCGGCGATCAGCTCGGCCACGCGCGCCTCCACATTCTTGCGCTGAACCGGGCTCAGCTTTTTGATCTTGTCGTCCACATTCACAGCCATGGTTACTTCCTTTCCTTCTTGAGCCGGGCCAGATGCGCGTCGAACCGCTCGTCGCCCTTCCGGATCAGCTCGCGGTAAAACTGCTTTTCACTGCCGCCGGATTTATCGCCCGCGACCAACAGAATTACCTTCCGCTTGGTGTCGAATGCAAAAGCCACCCTCCACTCGCCATCGGCGAACCGCAGCTCCTTCATGTTCGCGTGGCTCGATCCCTTGAGCATGTCTACGCGAGGCCGCCGAGTTGCGGTCCGAACTGCTGAAGCAGGAGCGCCAGGGCCAGGATCTCGGTCTGCACGTCCGTATGCAACGCGTCGAATTCCGGCTCAAACTCGTCGCCTATTTCTACAGCCCAACTCACTCCTGTAATATGGCATCAGCGACATATGATGTCGAATCCATATTCACTTGTCGTCGTGGCCGGCATTTTCCATGCGAAATCAGAGCCTTCCGCCTAGCGCCCTTCCCCAGTCGGTCAACCCGTTGCCCGTAGGATTACCACCCCGGTCCAAACGCGGAGGAAGGTGGTGTCCTTATACTTCACGACCCCATTGTTTAGGACACTACCCGGAGGAAAGCCAACACGGGAAACGGGGCAACGCGCGCCGACGCTGGACAACGATGGCGCGAATATGATCCAAAGGCTCGCCTTGTGAAAGAGCGGTCAGATTTCTACTTTGGCAACTGCCTATTCTTGCGAGAACTTCTTTCGTACAGAGTCGATTACTTCCTGCTCACTTGATCCCCGTTTAACATGCTAGCCGCGTGGCGCTGCCAGAAAGATAACGTGGACATTTCACATTCTGCAGGATGAAGATAGAGGCATCAAAAAGCGCTGAACACGCCCGTTTTGACCCTCGTAAAGCTCTCGATAGCCCCTGTGGCGTCAATAACATAGCGTAGGTACGCTTGCCTCCCGGGCAAAAGGTCGTAAGTTCGAATCTTACCGGGCGCACCAAACTAAGCTTTTCGAATCAACATCTTTGCTTCCACCACCAATCTCCAATCCTGCCCCAAACCCCCTGCACTTAGCAGGGTGGCGTACGTAGAGCGAAGGTCGTGATACATCTCAGGGTCTGATCCAGCTCTCCGGATTGCTCTAAGATTCCTTATCTAAGGTGGCCCCTGGTAGAAATGGGCCAGGCTGCGCGCGAATCCATGAGGGAAAATCCGACCGGTTTACGCTGTATAGGTATATGAGGAAGTTTTGGAGAGGAAGGAGTCCTTCACTGGCCCAGCTACTGAAGACCTCGCCCGGCGGTCCGATGCTGGTCGCGGTTGAGCAAGGCGAGCGCTCGGCCTCGAGTAACGGCCTTCAAAACAGGATGCTTGGCGGAGCGCGCGCAAAGTGCTGAAAAAAGTTCATCTAAAGCGTAATGCGGTGGATCGGTTTGCGCTCTGCGGAATTTTGCCCGCCAACACATTTGTACTAATGGCAGCGATGCCCCGTGATTCTGTTGAGGCAGTGTGCCAAACTTGCATCCGCGTTGCCACTGCCAATCTCGAACGAAACGACCATGCAATAACCCACAGGTGCCCTTCAAGATTTTAATGCGTCGTAACGCCGCTATCCCTGTCTAGCCCTCTTAATTGAACCGGTTGGTATGCCGCCTTGCGCCCAGCGCTGAGCTATTTCTAACCCATCGCTATCGAGCAAAGGAAAGCTCATCATCCGTTGGTACAAGCCGCCCGCGGGTGTTACTGTTTCTTGTATGAAAACGGCGTTGTACGGGCGCATCGTCTTTGGCGCGTCGGCGGCTCTCAGCGGCGTCATCGCACTGATGTGGTACGACTCTGACACCTGGCAAACCCTGCGTCAGATCTGGAGCCTGCCTTTTGGAACCACGATCGGCGGGTGTCTCATGATCGTTCAAATTGCCGGTGGCATTGGGATCGAGTACCCAAGGACCGCGCGCTTGGCGTCGATCGTTCTCGGCATCATCTATTTTCTTTTCTCCCTGGCTTGCATCCCTGGCATCCTTGCCGCACCGGCCATCTATGTGCATTACGGGAGCTTCTTCGAACAGTTTTCCTTACTCTGTGGTGCGATTGCCCTGTACGCTGCAACCGAGGCAAATGCAGCACGGGCGGTAGCGTTCGGCCGGGTGGCGCGCCTTGGACTCGGAGTCTGCGCGATTTCATTTACGCTGAGTCAGATAGTTTATCTTCCTATGACAGCTGACTTGGTCCCAAAGTGGCTTCCGCCAAATCAGACTTTTTGGGCGATACTCACGACGATCGCATTTGCACTCGCCGCGATTGCCATTCTCATCAATCGCCAGGCACGGCTCGCTCTACGCCTGATGACCCTCATGCTGGCACTCTTTGGTGTGTTGGTCTGGGTTCCACGCCTGATCGCTCACCCGGAAGCCCATCTGAACTGGTCCGAATTCGGCTTGACTTTCCTCATTACAGGGGCGGTCTGGACGGTCGCTATCGCGTTGGATCAAGCGTGAAAGAGAGAGGCAATCTAAGCAGTTTGAACTCTTACTCATGCCGCAAGGCGAGCGCCGGATCAATACGAAGCGCGCGGCGCGCCGGGAGATAGCTGGCGAGCATGGCTACGGCGCCCAGGAGAACGGCGACCGAGGCAAATATGATCGGGTCCGTTGGCTTGACGTTGAAGAGAAACGCGGTGAGAAGCCGTGTTAAACCGAACGCCGCAGCCAGTCCGATTCCGATACCAATAGCCGCGAGCGTCATAGCTTGCCGCACAATCATGTTTCGCAACGTTGGAGAGTCCGCGCCCAGCGCCAGTCGTATGCCGAATTCCAGCGTGCGCTGTTCCACGGAATAGGCGATCAAACCGTAGAGTCCCACCGAGGCCAGCAAAATAGCGAAGAAGGCGAACGTGCCGAGCAGCAGCGTGTTGAATTGGTCGCGCGAGGTGGATTGGACGACGATCTGGTCCATGGAACGCATGTGTGCCACAGCCAGGCCTGCGGCGTCCTGGAAGGCCTTTTGGATTGGAGTGGAGAGGGAAAAGGGTGCAACCTTGGTACGGACCAGCCAGGTGAGCGGCATGAACCGGTTGTTGAGCGCCATGTAGGAATCGCGGACCTGAGAAAGCGGTATGAAGGTAGCCGGCGATGGGTCGTTGTTGAGGCCGCCATCCCGCGTGTCGCCGACCACCCCGACGATCTCGCGCGGAGCCTGCACGAAGTCGGGCCCCATACCGGCGCCGATGATGAGGCGGTGACCAATCGGGTTCTCATTTTTGAAGAAGCGCTTGGCCAGGGCCTCGTTGATGAGCACCACAGGAGGTCCAACATCGTCCCGTTCGGTGAGGCCGCGGCCGCGGACGATGGGAATCTTGAAAACATCGAAAAAGCGCCACGTCACGTAGTTCCAGGAGGCGCCGCCATGGTCCGAGCCATTGGTAAGCGGGCGTCCTTCGATGCGGAATCCGAGGCCCAGGCCGCCCTCCAGCGGCAGATAGGAACTGGCAGCCGCGCTCTCGACGCCGGGTAGGGCATGGATGCGATCCAGCACCTGGCGTGTCAATTGGAAAATCGCTGCGGTTTGATCGTAGTGGGTTCCCGTGAGCGAAGTTTCCATGGTGAGCACGTTGTGGGGGTCAAAGCCCGGAACCACCCTGTGCAACTCATCGAAAGTGCGGATCAGCAGTCCGGCGCCTATTAGCAACACCATCGAGAGGGCCAGTTCGGCCACCACCAGCGAGCCGCGAGCTTTGTTTTGGCGCAGCGAGGAGCCGGACCGCGTGCCGGTTTCCTTCAGCGTGGAGTTGAGATCGGCGCGCGAGGCGTGCAGCGCGGGAACCAGGCCGAACAGCACGCCGCTCAGAACAGACAAAAGAAATGTGAAGCCGAGAACCGCCCAGTCGAGTTGGACGGAGGCGCCGTCCGGACCTATGCGCGGGATGTTTCCCGGATTCACGGCCAACAGCGCCCGCACTCCCACCACGCCGATGGCGAGGCCAACCATCCCACCGATTATCGCCAGCAGCAAGCTTTCGGTTAGCAGCTGTTGGACGATGCGGCCGCGGCCGGCGCCCAGAGCGGAGCGGATTGCAATTTCTCGCGAACGTGAGGTGGCGCGCGCCAGTAACAGATTAGCGACATTGGCGCAGGCGATCAGCAGCACGCACCCAACGGCGCCCAGCAACACATAAAGAGCAGGGCGCACGTCGCGAACCAGAAGCTGCTGCATCGGCTCAACCGTAAAGCTGGCGTGAGGGTCTGCGGCCTCCGGGAACCTGCGCTTGAACTCCTGACCAGCCAGATTGAGAGCGGCTTGAGCGGTGCTCAGTGAAACCCCGCCCTTAAGGCGAGCAGCGGCTCGGAAGTAGTGACCTTGGTTCGTACTGTTAGGGTCGGCCTGGAAAGGTAAGTAGAGATCGGCGGGGGGATCGAAGGTGAATGTCGATGCGAGGACGCCGATGACCGTGTAGGGTTCGCCGCCGAGAGAGATAGTTTTGCCAACGATGCCGGGATCGGATGCGAAACGGCGCCGCCACAGGCCGTTTGAGAGTACGGCGACACTGCCGCCCCTCGGCCGGTCTTCGGCAACATTGAAAGTTCGGCCAAGAACAGGCGTGGCGCCGAAAAGATGAAAGAACTCATACGAGACATGGATGCCCTTCAATTGTTCAGGGTGGTCAGTTGCGCTGAGATTGAGACCAGGCCCGCCGGTGTCATAGGCGCTGATATCGTCAAGCACTTGCGTTTGCCGGCGCCAGATGTTGTATTTGGTGACGGACGCAGCCGGGAAGTTTCCCTGTGGGGTGCTGTTCATCAGGACCACGATGCGCTCCGGCTCGGGGAAGGCAAGGGGCTTGAGCAAGACTGTGTTGATTACCGAGAAAATGGCGGCGTTGGCGCCGATCCCGAGAGCCAAAGCGGCAACCGCCGTGGCAGTGAAACCCGGGCTTTGGCGAAGCATCCGGAGGGCTTGTTTGAGGTCGGTTGCAAGTGTTTCCGCTATTTCCATGGTTGGGTCCTCGCGCGATTGAGCTGGCGGTCGCCGCGTAAGATTAGACGCGGATACCGACGGTCTGTATTGAAGCAGAAGTTAATAAACCTGGGACGGTTGAAGGGGAAACCTTGCATAGGTGCTCTCTCGGTACGTAGGAATCGCGCACCGTCAATTGGGAAATTGCGCTGGCGTGTCAGGCATTGAGCACGGATCGAAAGAAATCGAAATAGCGCGGGGTCAGTTGGGCTGGGTGATAAATCTGGCTGGCCTGGCGCGCCAGCGCGGAATGGTGCTGGTAAAACTCTTCGTCGTCTTCCAGCCGCGCGATGAGGTCGATCCATGGTTGGACCAATTCCGGTTCCACCGGGCGGGAGGCCTTAGGCGTGATCCCAGGCGGGATTGGCAGACAGAAGCCGGCTCCTTGACAAATTTCGGGAAGGCCACCGCGCTGACTGACCAGGGGTGGGATGCCGTTAAGCAGCGCCTCCGCGACAACACGTCCGGCGGGCTCATTCCACAGCGACGGCGCCAGGAGAACACGCGTGGCGGCATAGATTTCTTTGGGCTGCGAAAGGGGCGGGGACAGCATCAGGTTTTGATGACGCCGGACGTCGAAGCCAGCAGCCATTCCGGCCTGGACAAGGCGCCCGGCAGAACCGCGCGACTCGATGAACAGGATGGCGAGGTCCGGACGCTGCAGGCTGATCTCTTCGGCCAGGCGCGCGACAAACATCAGGCCTTTTTCGGGTGACGGGTTGATCATCGTAGTGAAGATGGGATCGCGGCTTCGAGCGACGACGTCTTCGAGATCCATGGGAATCGGCAGCGGCGTGGAGTCAATGCCGAGCGCTGTGCGATAAACCTTCGTCAGGTATTGGCTTGGAGTGAGGACGGCGTCGATGTTGCGGAAGAAATCGGCGCTGGCAAGATAGCCCTCGTTGTGAAGCGCTAAGACGATTTTTGCTCCCTGGCGGCCGGCGCGTTTGTAGCGGGCGATGTCACCGGAAAGGCCTCCGTAGCAAAGCAGAATGTCGGGGCGAAACGAGTGCAATTCGTCGTCGAATATCAGATCGAACTGGCGGCCATCGAGCTTCTGCCAACTGTGCATGTCGCGCGGCCCCACATCGAGCAGCCGGTAGCTGACCTCGCGATGGTGGAATGTGATCTCGGGCCGGGGTCGGCCTTTGTTGCCCCGCCGGACCTCGGCTGCGATTCCCATCGTGGCCAAAAACGGGACGGTGGAGGTTTGGTGAGACAGTTCAGTGGCCGTCGTGGCCACCGCGTGGACATCGAAGCCACCGGCCGCGAGCATCTCGCAAATAGTCCGCGTGGAGCGGGCCGCGCCGCTAGCAGGATCCTGCGGAAGTTGGGGAAGAACCAGAAGCAGCCTTGGGCCGGGAGCAGCCACTTCAGGTTACTTGCCGGTTCGCCGCCGCCACCAGACCAGAGAAGCTAGCGCGGATCCGAGGAAGCTCAGTGTGGCCGGTTCGGGCACGGCCGAAGACACCGGGTTCACGTCCACGGAATTCTGCGGGATGTCGATGGTGAGAGTATCGTTCCCGGCAGAGGCCTCCTCAATCGCTTCCACATGAAGAACATACTCAAAGGCATTGCCAATGGAAGACAGGTCAGCGGAAAAACTTCCCGTGATGGTACCACCTGTCGAGACGCCGCTGGCTTGGCCGCTGGCATCCGTGAGATTTCCAGCTACATCGAAGTACACGTCCCAGTTCATCGCGTTCGAAAACGTATCGGACAGCGTGAAGTCGTATGCCACAGGAACCACGCCCGCGGTTCCCGACGCAGTCCCTTGGGTAGTGAAGTTGAGAGCCAGGAATCCGGGAAACATGCTGGTGGTCGAATCCGAGCCATAGAGCTTCAGACCCGTAACACCATCCGCTCCGGTCGCGAGTTGAGTCGTGGTGCACGGGGTGATCACAAAAGTACCGCTCCCGGAGGGAATTGCATCGCATGATGCAGGCGTCAGGATTAGAGGCGAAGCATTGAGTGACGGAGCGATCGCAACGGAAGCAAGGGGAACCACTGTAAGAGCAATGGCGCGAACCCCGGACTGCAAGAAATGCTTCGCCCGCTCAACTGAGGTCATACACTTGTCCTCCTGAAACCCCTGATTTCACGGATCAATCCGGCGATCAATTCATCGATTCTAGCACGCGAAAAGTCGGCGGCAGCACTTACTTTTGAGCGGTCAACGGATGATCCACATAGTAGGTGATCCCGGAGTATTGCATTTCCTCCCAGGTCTGGTCGCCCCAGTGCACTTCGGTCTTTGGATCCGGGTTGGACGGGTTGTTCACAGAATTGTCGTAATGGGCCGTTGCCTCCAGGCGCGACCCTTTCGGCACCGCGAGCGGAGTGGTGAACAGATAATACGTCTGCCAGTTGAAATCGTATTTTGGAACGGCCAGTACAACTTCCGAACGCCCGTCGGGATAAATCAGCCTGTACTCCCAGCTCTTGCCGCGCAAGTGAGTATGCGGGAACAATGCCGTGATGTGCGAGTCCTGGGTGAACTCAATGGCTGAATCCACCGCCTGGTTATCAGCGCCCGCGGGAAGCCGCAACAGAAGGTTGACGAACGCGCTGTTGTGGAGCTCCTGCTTCGGCGCCTCCTTGGCGAAGATCATGCCGACGCTGCTCTGATCGGTGGCTTCCTTGCCGTTGGCCGTATAGTGCACCTGGAAGAGTAACTGAGCGCCCGCTGGAATCCGGATAGCCTGCCCTGGTTCGAAGGTCATCGCGTTAGTGCCGGGCGCGGTGGTGGCAATGAGTGTGCCCGGGAATTGACCTTGGGAAGCGTTCGGATCGCTCGAAGGAGGCATCTTAGGCACAACCGGCATGAACGCCGCGGCGGAGGCTGGCGCTTTCTCGCGAACGAACACCAAGACGTGATGGACCACGCTTCGAGTACCAGGCCGGACCTCGATGGCTTGCACCCACTTGTCTTCCGTGAAATTCGTCGGAATCCTAAAGTACTGATAAGCAATCGTGCCGCCGGCAGTTACCGTGAAAGGCTTCGGCATACTGAGCACCACGTCCGGAGCGCCGATCTCCCAGCCTTCAGTGAACTTCGGTTGAGGCGGCAGGTCGTTCGCGTCGCCCTGCGGCGCGCCTGCATCCGTCCAGCGGATGAGCGTGTTCTTTTCCAGTTCGCTCAGGCGGCGATCGTTCGAAAACGTGCCCCGCGGCTGAACGGCATGCCAGGGCGGCATCTGGCCCAGCACTACTTTTTCACGAATGGACTTGGCCCACGGCCGCGCCTGTTCGTAAGTGAGCAACGGCATCGGCGCAATCTCGCCCGTGCGATGGCAACTCGCGCAATTCTTGTAGAGAATCGGCGCGACGTCTTTCGAAAATGTCGGCGGAGCGGACGAGGTTTCGCCCCCTGCCAGAAGGACATTCGAAGCCAAAAATATTGCGCAAACCACTCCGATGGGAGATCGATTCATAGTATTTGACTCTCGGCTTTAAACTAGCATAAGGCGTGCCCTGGTAGTATCTCAGTTTGAAGGCACAGGGAGTGAAGCATGAGCCAGCCAGATCGTAGCTGCGTTATGCGTCTTGCCGACGGTCAAGCGCGTATCCCCGGCCCCGAGGGCGAGCGCGCCGTTATGGTCCTGCGGCGTGGCCCGCTTGATGTAGCCCTTTCCCTCCCTCAGCGCCCGAGCCAACAAACGCCGCACGCACAGGACGAGCTTTACTTCATTATTCGCGGGCGAGGATTCCTCCTTCACGACAGCAAGCGGGACCCGTTCGAGTCAGGCGACATCCTGTTCGTGGCGGCGGGGACCGAGCATCAATTTGAGGACACTTCCGACGATTTGGCCCTGTGGCGGGTATTTTACGGACCTCATGGCGGCGAAGTCCCGGCATAGAGCGGTGCGCTGGCCGAGAAAGCCAAAGTGAGACACTACCCATGCCCCAGGTTTGCTCGAGGCCTTTGTTAGTATGGTTCGCCTTCTGCTTCGCTCGCGTGGACTCCCGCAACTACTTACTACGTTTACTTGGACGACGAATGCCGCGTCAAGTTCACACGGCATTCCACCGAAAGGAGCCGTGCCAGCTTGCGAAGTTCCTTAACGTGCCCGTGCGCGGTGTCCACGATCCGTTGCACATTCTCGGACTCCAGCATGTGCTTTCCGCCATGCTGATAAATGTGCAGCAGGCGGCGAAGTTCTCTGTCGCGGGCGAGCGCCGGAAGAAAGCCGCACAGCTCCGTCAGTTGCTTCAACACCCGCCCGCTCTGATGTGTAGTCATGATTAATGCCTCCCTCTTTCCGGATTCAGGTCTTCTGTGCGACCCTGCGCGCTATGGACCGAGTTGATCGTACCATGTCCATTTCGTGCCATCCCAACGAAGCGAATGAACATCGGTGCTGGTGTCGCTGGCGAACGCGAACATCTGCACATCGGACAAACTAGGCTCTACCTCACTGCTCGCGGCGGCTCCGTTGGTCAACACAAGCGAAGCCTCCGGGGGTGCGCCGAGATTCTGCCAACTCCATATCGCAGTTGAACCGAGGGAGGCGTCCGCGGTGAAGTCCGCGTACAGGTTGCCGTCGTCGCCTACCGCAAAAACGAAGACGTTCTCCGTAAAAATCGCCGCCGCCGACTCATTGGATACCAGCAGCGCATTTGTAAAGAAAGTTTGGATGGGACTCGCCGGCGTCCCCCGAGCCTCCCACGTCCACCCCGCTCCGCCACCGAGGCTGTAGCAAGCGTACAGGTGGTTATCCGACCCGAGCACGAAAACATAGATCGCCTCCGGGCTCGTCTTCTTGCTCACGTCGTACAGGAACGTCACAGTTTCCGGAGCGACGCTCGGAACGCTTACCGAAGCCGAGGGTTGGCCTAAGTCCTGCCATCCCCAAGTAGTAAGATCCCCGGAGTTGGCGTACAGATGATTGTCGCTCCCTACTGCAAAAGCATAGAGGCTCTGGCGGGTTCCGTCGAAATAAGGGATCGAACCCGTCCGTCCGGGTAGAAGACTGGCGGCCGCCGGTTTTCCGCGATCAGCCCAGTTCCACGACCCTCCCGCGTTTTGACTGTAGTTGACGTGAAGATGCCCATCAAAGCCGATGACTTGGCAATACACGTCTATCTCGAATCCGCCGTGCACGGATTGCCGGCTGACCACGTCGGGACCACCGGCGATCCCTCCAGCGGGAGCGCCCTGATCCTTCCAGCTCCCCCAAGTCGCGCCATCGTCCGTGCTGGATATCAACCAGAGATTGCCGTCTTTGGCGATGACGAATACGTTGAAATAGTTGATCGCCGAACCATCCGCCGCCAATTTACCGGAGAAATAGGCAGTCGCCGAGGCAGTGCTCAGGAGGCCGCTTGCTGGGCTGCCTAAGGATTTCCAGGACCAAGTCGCGCCGCTGCCATCCACACTGGAGTTCAAGGACAATGTAAAATCAGCGGGGTTAAGGATGAACGCAAAATACCGCTGTGTGACAACCGCGGTATATAGATTCACGTATGGAACCGCAATGACTTGCGCCATAGATTTATCTCCGATCAGGAAACTGTCTGCAACTTAGAGCTTACGCTTCTCTCAGGACGGCTCGCACCAATGGAGCGCACTCCGATCAACTCATACCAGTTCAGAAATGGAAGATCCGACGGTTCGCACGCTTCGGCATAGACACGGCCGCATAGCTCTCTGAATCGGCCGTAGGTCGAGTCGATCCACTGAGGGGCTAAATCCCGCAAACGCCGGTCGAGAATACAGCCCAGTGCGAATTCGCGGCCGAAACCGTATCCGAACGGCGACACAGTTCCGTCCGCCTCAACCACCAAAGGAGTTACACATTCCGCCAGCCGGTCCGGCTTACGCCATTCCTTTTCCGCGTAAAACCTCTCCGGGTGTTGCGCCAACAGATCGCGGTGAACGATGTCTAATTGGATGAACAGACGATGTTCATAAATTCGCCGCAGGCGCTCGGCTTCTAAGAACGCATAGGTGGATTCAATTTCATCCGGGCGTTGTCCCGCAAGTATCTGTGCGGCTCTGCCAACTTCCTCCAGTGGATGAATCTGGAACAGTTTCGCCCCTTGTTCGGCCGCGAATCGCGCCGCCCAATCCACTTCATTCACGTTATGTTGAGTCAGAGTGAAGATGAAACCAAAGTCGATCCCGCTATTTCGGACAGCCTCCAAATTAGCCTGCATTTTCTCGAAGGCCTCATCGGAATTCCGCATTCTGTTATGCGATTCAGGGATCCCATCCAGACTGATCGCGAGAACATCCACCCATCCCGCCAGCTTCTCCAGCCGCGCCGCCGTGAGTAACATGCCATTGGAAGTGACGGTGGTTCGCATGCCGTACTGTTTCGCGCATCGGAGCGCGTCGCCTAATGGCTGGTAAAGAACCGGCTCGCCGCCGGAAAAGCTAGCCACTTTGTAACCCTGAGCGTGAGCGTCCTCAATGACACCCTCGACGGTGGCATACGGTAGCGAGTCAGCTTCGTCTGGACTCGAGCTGGAATAGCAGTGCAGACAACGCAGGTTGCAGCGCCGCGTGGGATGAATCTGAATAATCGGGCTGCCGGCAGCACCCATCATGTTCTCTGATTGACCGAGGCGCTTACGTATTGCCGACTGTCACCGTCGCAATGTCAGGTATCGGAATACCGTTGATCAGAATTACAAAATTGATCGCGCTGTCATTCAGTTGCACGAAGCTATTCAAGAGGGTATTCAGCTGCGAAATGGGCACTTCGAGCGTGCCTTCCAGCTCCAGATAGGCGGGCGGCAGCCCTCTGATCAGCCAGTTCGGGACGCGCAAACTTTCAATTGATTCAATTTTCAGCGCCTTCTTGATTTGATCGATCGAAGGCACCTCGCCGTTTTTCGCAAGCCCTTCGAGCAATTTCTGAGAACCTCGCAACTGACCTTGTGCGGGGGCATTAGCAGGCATAAAATCCTCCCTCTCTCAACTCGGAGTCTCAGGCCAAACCACCACAGTATACACCGGAAATCTCTCTAAACAAGCCCTTCGTTGACCTTAGATGAAGGCAATTAGAGCTCCACTGTTAGTCGAAACACAATTCGATTAGTCGTGCGTGACTGCGAAAAAAATGGGTGTATACTGTCTGCGATTGCGCAACGCCGGAGGAGAAATTATGGCCAACGTCCCCAAGGGCTTTCACCCTATCAACGGAAGCGAGCCGAGGCATGCCCAGGACGCGCGCCGGATAGGTCCAGCCGACCCAAACGAAACTTTTAGCATTCACGTGTGCCTCCGCGAGCGGCCTGGGGCGCCCCCCTTACCCGATCACGCCCACTGGACCGCAACACCGCCCAGGAAAAGGAAATTTCTGTCCGCCGCCGAATTCGCCGCAACGCACGGGGCCGCGCAGGAGGATCTCAACGCAGTCACCAAGTTCGCGCACACTCACGGGCTCGTGGTGGCCGGGAACAGCATCGCAGGCCGAACTATCGCACTTCAAGGAACCGTCCAGCAGATCGGCCGCGCATTTGGCCTGGAGTTGTCGACCTATCATTCCCCCAAGGGAGCTTATCGCAGCCACGAGGGCTCGGTCCACGTGCCGTCCGAACTCGCGCAAGTGGTAACCGCGGTGTTCGGCCTGGACAACCGGCGATCCGAAGGCAGGCGCAATACCGATCCAACGGCCACAGTGCAGATGGTGCCTTCCGAGGTCACCCAACTCTACAACTTTCCGCCGACTCCGCCGGATGCCAGCGGCCAGGTGATCGGCGTGATGGAGTTTTCCGGATCGGGGATTTTTGCAGCCGGCTGGAACCAGTCCGACATCGATGACACCACGGCGTTATTCGGGGTGCCGACCTTCACTCCAGTTGACAAACCTATAACTGGTTCGAATACTCCCGGTTCTAAATTTTCGCAACAGCCGGGTGACGGAGAAGTCATCCTGGATATTTGTGTGGCGTCCGCAGTGGCGCCGGGAGCTGCCATTTGGGTCTATTGGGGCACAGATATCACTTCGCCTGCGGATTGGCTCAAACTGCTGAATGGAATCATCGCGGATCCTCCCACCATACTCTCCAATAGCAATGCGCTGTCGAATGGGGACGATGCAACCACGCTAGGGATCAATGGAATCACGCCGTCTCAGATTCAGACCCTCAGCGGCAAATTCCAATCGTTGGCGGCATTGGGCGTCACCGTCTTTTCGGCCTGCGGGGACGACGGCTCTCGTTCTTTCACCAAGGATACGCTGGCCCATTTGCAGTATCCGGGCTCTGACCCGTGGGTGACGTCGTGCGGTGGAACCACCATCGGTCCGGCCCCGGCGAATGTCGAGTGGGTTTGGAACGACAACAACCCCAATACCGGCTATCCCCAGGCCACGGGCGGCGGAGTCAGCGCGTTTTTCGTCGAGCCTACCTATCCGCTACCTGCCTGGCAGCTGAACATTGTCACCCAGACGTCCATCAACGACGGCACAACCGGCCGCGGCGTCCCCGATGTGGCGGGCAACGCCAGCGTGAACAGCGGGTACCCGTTAACAGTCGATGGAACTGGCGGATCATATGGCGGTACCAGCGCCGTCGCTCCACTCTACGCGGGCCTGATGGCTCTCATTGTCAAGCGGCTTGGCCAGCAGGTCGGCTTCCTCAATCCGACGCTCTACGCGTTCCGCGACACTGTCTGCCGCGACATCAACGATCAGGTTTATTCGGGATCGCCGGCTGACAACGGAGTCCCTGCATTCACTGACATGGAAGGGCATGCTTTTCCGAAGGTGAAAGGCTATCCGTCCGGCCCCGGTTGGGATGCGTGCACAGGCTTGGGCGTGATCGACGGAAGCGCGCTTCTGGCCGCGCTACAAGCCGTTTTTACGAAAGACTGCCAGTTTATCGCCGATCGCACCCAGATTGGCGAAGCCGAAGTCCAGGAGATCGGAACGCCGGCGTCGATTCCCTATGCCTTCTATGTCGTGGTGGATGGTTTCAGCGCGTCTGATCTTTCGATCACAGCTTCCGATCTGTACCCCAACACCCCAGCCACGGTTCCGGCGTTCACCAGTTCGAATCCGGGGATGGGCGTTCAGGCGATCTATCTCTTGGCCGAGGATGTATCGTTGCCGGCCAAGCCACAGCGTTTCACCTGGGTCTGCTCGGCAACCTTCCCGGATTTGAGCGCATTCGCTACGCTGCCTGCCACCGTAACCCTCAAAGCGTCGATCGGGAGTGTTTCCGATTCCATCTCGGTCCAACTGGTCGCACAAGCCGACCCATACGAACTGGACGGATCGGTCCCATGGCTCAGCAACGATTTGCGCGTCTTCCAAATGCAGACCAACGGGTCACTCACAGGCCTGCCTTCGGTGACGCTGCTTCAAACCGCTGGGGGCCCATCCGTGGATGCGCCTACCTTCATCAAAGGCGTAATCTCAGGTTTCAACGCTAACCCGGCGCTGCCCCCCGGCCATCCCTTCGATTCCATCTCCACCGACGAGCAGGTGTCGCAGGTAACTCTCAACCAGTTCGATTTCGCCACCGGTTTGCCGATCTATAACTTCGGCGTGGCCCGCGTGCGATATGAATCCAACGTCGCGTCGAGCAAGGTTCGAGTTTTCTTTCGGCTGTATCAGGCCGCCACTACCTCAACCGCCTACGAACCACAAACCTACGCCGCGGTCTCGAACGCAGCTGTGAGTATGAGCGGGCTGATCCCCATATTCGGCGTCGACTCAAGCGAAAATCTCATCGCAATTCCCTGCTTTGCCGATCCCCGTGTGACCCCCGGAACCTTGCTGAGCCAGCAACCCGATGACGCCAACGTCATCCTGGCTGGAATCCAGCCCCCGACAGCCGGCGGCGTGGCCTACGCGTATTTCGGATGCTGGCTTGACATCAACCAGCCCACCACCAACGCCGTCCCAATACAACCGGTTCCGCCCGAATCTTCCAACCCCTGGGCGAATGGTTCTCAGCCGGTGCTCACGGCGATTCGTAGCCAGCATCAGTGCCTCATTTCCGAAATTTCCTATGACGCCGACCTGATTGCGGACGGACAAACGCCGGGCTCTTCCGATAGGCTCGCGCAACGCAATCTGATGATCGTCCCTTCGGCGAACCCGGGCAATCCCGCATCCCACCGCATTCCGCAAACCTTCGACATCCGGCCGACCCCTGTAGGGCTTCCCACCAGCGCTCCTCCCGACGAGTTGATGATCCAGTGGGGGAACACGCCGGCGGGCAGCATCGCCACAATATATCTGCCGGGAGTGAGCGCCGCGCAGGTGCTCGCAATGGCCACCGAGATGTATCCCACCCAGCAGTTCCAATTGGTGGACGAACATACCCTAACCTGCCCCACCGGCGGCGCCACATGGATGCCGGTCCCGCCGGGCGCGGGCGCCAACTTCGCGGGCTTACTCACCGTCGATCTCCCGGCGACGGTTCGGAAAGGACAGGTCTATACGATCGTCGTTCGCCAGATGACGAACTCGACCGTGTCCGGAAAGCAGGCAGGCGTTGGACAAACTCGAGCGGCCGCTGCATCGCGATCTCTGCCGCAGCCGAGGCGCGTACTCGGATCGTTTCAGCTTACAATTCCCGTCGATACCGAAGAAGCGCTTCTTGAGCCGGAAGAGCACCTGCTCGCGGTCTTGCGCTGGATCGACGAAAGCATTCCGGCGAGTGATCGGTGGTCGCCCGTCTTCGACCGCTATTTGGCGCAAGTCGCCGCTCGGGTCGAGGGATTTGGGGGCCATCCGAATAAAATTCCGCCTTCGCCCACCGGATCGCTTCAACAACAGCAAACGCACTCTGGGTACAAGCATGTGCACACCTTCACAGGCAAGGTCGCTGGGCTGATTTACGACCATTTTGGTGACTTTGATGGATTCATTCTCGAAACCGGCCATGGCGAGCGCAGGTTCAAGAGCCGCGAAGCTGCTGTCCAACGGTTGACCGATCGTGCGTGGAGGGAACGCATCCTCCTAACGGTGCTGGCCGATCACGATCACCACCTGGTGTCGATTGTGCTTCGCGAATCCCCGCGCTATTAAACCGCCGGCGTCCTGTGGCACACTGGCCACGTGGAGATTTCGTGGGAACAGGCGCTGGCGTGGCGGATGCGGCGGCATTACCTCATCGAACGCGCCTCGCCGGATGATCTGTCGGCAGTGGTTGACCGGCTCGATGGATTGCACGCCCAAGTGATGTCGTCGGTGGATCTCGCGCTATGGGCCCGCATCGACGGCTTGAAGAAAGACGCCGTCGCGGATGCCCTGTGGCGGCGGCGCACGCTGGTCAAGATGTGGGCCATGCGGGCGACGCTACATGTACTGCCGGCCGCCGGCGTGGGAACCTGGATTGCCGGGTTTGGTATCTGGAAACCGGGCGTCTGGCCATTGAAGGATGCCGCCGCGGGCCCACTCGCGGGCTACATCGACAAGGCGCTACGCGGGAAAATCCTCACGCGCACGGAGTTGGCCGCAGCGGTTACCAAGCTGGGTGCGACGCCCAAAATGGTAGAGGGCATGCTCGGTAGCTGGGGCGGGTCTCTCAAGCAGGCGTCGTTTTCCGGATTCGTTTGCTTCGCGCCAAACGAAGGGGCAGAAGTGCGCTTCACGCATCCAGCCACGTGGCTGCGCAAACCGCCGGCACGGCTCGACCCCGACAAGGCATTCGTTCTGTTAACAAAGCGGTACCTCGGCGCGTACGGCCCCGCAACCGCCCGCGACCTTGGCCACTGGTGGGGAATCAACCAAGGCCACGCGAAACGCAGGCTGGCCGCAATCGGCGATGTGACAACGGAAGTATCGATCGATGGCGAGCGATATTTGATGTTGACCACCGATGTTGCCGACCTGGCCGCCGCTGAGCCGATGAATGTCGTACGGCTGTTGCCCGCCTTCGATCAGTGGGTGGTGTGCGCCTCGCGGCGAGTACCCGCGCTATTGGATCCGAAGTACCGGCAGCTGATTTATCGATTACAAGGCTGGGTCTCGCCAGTGCTCCTCGTGAACGGTCACATGGCGGGCGTTTGGAAACACGAACATAAAGGGCGGACGCTATCGGTCGAAGTCTCGCCGTTCGCCAAATTGCCCCGCTGGACTCGTCCACACATTGCGGCCGAAGCCGAACGCTTAGCCGCCTTCTTCGGCGGCGATCTGAAACTGACCATCCAACGCTGAACCCCAAAACGCACTTGCGACGATTTTCCCGTTATTCTGTTATGCCGTCTTCGCCAAAACTCCATGCGGATCGATGACAAACTTCTTGGCCGCACCCTTGTCGAAATCCTTGTAGCCTTGAGGCGCCTGGTCCAGCGTGATCACCGGATACCCAGGTTTCCGATCTTCGCATTCGCGTCGATCCCGCCCGGATCTCCCGAAACTTAGCCGCTATGAAACAAGCTGACTGCCACCAGACCACGCATTATTCTTGCTCCGTGGCTGAAATAGTGCACGACGAGCAGCCCGTGAGCTGCACCGCTGTGGGCTGCTGAGCCTGATCCTCTCAATTGGCACGGTCCTTTTACACACCTATCTGCCAAAGCTAATGGCCATGGCAGAGCCAGCGGCGTAAAACACAGGGCGTGTATTTTGTCGTGTTGCAAAACCTACCCTTTTGAGACGCGCCGGGGCGTTGGTCGGTATCTACAAAACAGATCATTTTGTAGATAAGCGCGCGGACAGGACGTATGTAAAAAGCCGGCTTTTCAGGCGGTTATTGAGTTAGCTTCCCGACATATGTTGCCAGCGCCTTATAGGCATGCTGACCGCGGGAACTGCCATCGGTATCAAATTGCACAGTCTCTCCAGCTGCCTTTCTTGTAACTGCCTCATTCTTTGCTGTATTCTCCGCCTCAAGAACATCACGTAGGGCTTGATCGCCCACGGATTTTTGCGTCTCATGCAACTGAATGGAAGCATTATAGCCACCCGTTGAGGTTATTGTATGGCCGCTCGCATCGGTAAGTTTCCACCTATCCTTAGTTGCTTGGATCCGGTTTTCCATATGCCCGTTCCCGGAAAAAATTAATGCCCTTCCCAGACCTTTGAGAATTTTACCGCCATCTTGCTTGTAATCGTTATCAGTGCCGTCCCCTTCATATGTTGCCTTTTCGGTTCGCGATTGGCCCGTGACACTTTGATCCACGATCGTGGCGTCAGCGCCGTCTAGGGTCAAAGTTATCGTACGGCTTCCTTTTGTGACGATAGCGCCGCCACCAGCGGGGAATTTTACGGACGGTGGAGAAGCAATCGTCGGCGTTACATTGCTGGCGGCGATAGCTGCAGCGTTCGCTTGGGCCGCCGCGATCGGATCAGAGGGTTCGTTTGCCGATGCGGTATTCGCGGGTGCAGCTTGGTTTTTCTGATCGAGATATGCTTTCCATACTTGATTTATCACGGGTCTGTAATCTTTGCCTTGGGGAGTGCCATCAGGAACAATGCCGCCGGAAGGGCTTATATATACGGTAATCTCATTCTTATTTTTGTCCAAATCGCTGACCCGCACCATTGCCATCCCAAGGGGGCCAGATATACTAACCATGTGACTGGTGGCCAGCCTGCGGGGAAGACTGGCTGGAGCTAGATACTCGGTGACTGTACAAACTGCGTCGCCTACCTTGAATGTGGTTTGGTTCTGGGCGTTGGCGGCAGGGGCCATGATGGTCGTCGCGGCAACTAGGCCTGCTGTGCCAATAACGACTGGTGAGAAGAGGGCAGTTGCGGCAAGCGCAGCGGCTTCGACAACCAAGGTTTCTGCGGTTTGTGTAACGCTCATTTGAGAGCTCCTCCTTGATAAAATATACAATATCACGTAAAAGGTGCAGTCTGCGCACAGGTGCGCCGTAAGAAAAGGGAGCCAGAAGGCACCGCTAACCGCGTATTGGTCGATTAAATAGCGGGCAAGAGTGCGCGGAGTGCTGTCGTCGAACAGAACCAGCATTACAGGCGGGCGGTGGGCCTTCGGCACTATGCACCGCAAACGCCAGAATAACCTGAACCCGTTTGCGCGTCACGCCGAATTCGATGATTAATGTTCGTCGGGAAGACGCAAGATTTATTCCTGCGTATGAAGTTGCCGAGAGGGTGAGCCAGGGATTCAATCTCGCCGCGATGGATTGGGAAGACTTCGAGCACCTGATTCGCGAGATTTTCGAGAAGGAGTTCACGTCATCTGGAGGAGAAGTTCGTGTGACCCAAGCTAGTCGAGATGGC
>JBEKJJ010000097.1:0-23718 GCA_050011295.1 Bryobacteraceae bacterium | reverse complement strand
ATGTAGACACCCACTCCTTGGGAATTGTTCCTGCCGATTGAACCCGCGCCGATAAACCGGCGAGCGCCGACATTTCGGCATACGAGCTTCGGCACCTGCTTGTAACCCACTGAATCATTTGAGTGAAACACGGCGACCTGAGTGCTTCCATGAGGTGAATGCTCAAGATCACGATCCACGAGAGCTCTGATGCGCTCACCTTCCAGGTAGAAGGGAAGTTGGTAGGAGACTGGGCGAAAGAGCTGGAGCAGGCCTGGAAGACTAATTATCGCGTTACTAGCGGTAAGAAGTTAATCGTTGATCTTACTGAAACTCTATATATTGACGGAGAAGGCAAGCGTGTACTTGCGAGTTTGTTTCATGATGGCGTGGTATTCCGAACCTCGGGAACCATGACCAGTTGCATCGTGGATGAGATCACCGGAAAATCGCGCACCAGGGCCCGGCGCATATTGGTGCAGCCGCTGCTTCTCTTGCTCGCAGTAGGAATCGCCCGCAGCGCCCCGGATCCGGCGCCGCTAAAACTCACTCTCCGCGATGCAGTGCAGATGGCGTTGAAGCAGAATCCGCAAGTCCAGATCGCAAACTTGAATATCGCCGAGAGCCGCGAGAATCAAAACGTGGCGCGCGCCGGCTTGCTGCCCCAAATCAACTTCGCCGGATCGGAATCGGTGCACCGAGTAAATCTGTCGGCCGCTTTCGGCTCGAAGATCCCGGAGTTTCCCGAACACGTCGGACCTTTCTGGCTGATACAGGGTGGTCCATCCGGCTCCTTGCCGCTTTTCGATTTTACAGCCTGGAGGCGTTGGCAAGCATCTAGAGAAACCGTGACCGGAACCAGGGCGCAGGAGCGGACGGTGCGGGAAGAGAACGTACAATTGGTTGTTTCGCAATATCTGGGTAGCCTGCGGGCAGCCGCGGATGTAAAGGCGGCCCAATCCCGCGTGGATCTTTCGAAAGCCCTGTTCGATCAGGCCGCCGATCTGCAGAAAAACGGCGTCGGCACCGGCATCGATACATTGCGAGCCAACGTCGAGTATCAGAACGAGAGGCAGCGCCTGATCGCGTCCCAGACTGTCTTGAAAACGTCGCTCTACAGCCTGGTGCGGCTGCTGAACATCGATCCGCACCAGCCGGTGGAGCTAGCCGATGAGTCCGCGTTCTTTCACACGCCTGAATATCCGGCCGATGAGAGCATCGAGCGGGCCTGGATCGAGCGGCCCGAGATGAAATCTCTGGCTTCTCAGATCCGCGCGGCGGAATTGGATAAGAAGCGCATTGAAGCGGAGCGGCTGCCGAACCTGAGCCTGGCAGGTTCCTGGAATCTGCAGGGCGTGACACCCACGCAATCGATCCCGGTCTATGAATTCGGACTAAATCTGGATATCCCGTTGTACACGGGCGGACGGATCAAAGCGCAGACCGCTGTGGCGGGAATCGAGCTGAAGAAGCTGGCCGAGCAGCAGGAGGATTTGCGGAACCAAATCGCGCTGGAGGTGAAGACGGCGCTGGCGGAGCTTGACTCCGCTAAGACCGAAGTGGAAGTTGCGAATCTTGGCGTCGATCTCGCGCAGCAGGAAGTGACGCAGGCGCGCGACCGGTTTCAAGCCGGCGTGGCGAACAACATTGAAGTTGTGACGGCGCAAGACGAGCTGTCCCGCGCCAATGACAATCAGATTGGGGCGCTGTACCGCTATAACCAGGCCCGCGCCGACCTGGCACACGCCACCGGCCAGATCGAATCTTTGTATGCCAAGTGAAGGAAAACCGATGGAACCGAAGACGCTCGATTACGAAACTGACCGTGAGATGGAGCAGCTAAGCCGCGAGGCGGCTCGTGAGCCGCACGGGCGATCTCGAGGGCAGTTCAACCGCAAATTCGCGATATTTGGCGGATTGCTGCTCATTGTCGCGGCCGGAGTTTTTCTCTGGGTGCGTAGCTGGGGCCACGTTTCCACCGACGATGCGCAAGTGGACGGGCATATTGCACCGGTATCGTCCAAAGTCTATAGCAATGTCATTGAGGTGTTGGTAAATGACAATCAACAGGTGAAGCAGGGCCAGATTCTGGTTCGTCTCGATCCTCGGGATTATCAGGCCAAGGCGGACCAAGCCCGCGCCTCGGTAGCTGTCGCAGAGAGCCAGGCGCAAGGCGCGAATGTCGGCGTGCCACTTATCCGCGAGACCACCGAAAGCAGTACCTCGAGCGCCCAAGCAGAGTTGGGCGCCGTTCAAGCGGACTTTGAACAGGCCAAGGCCGAATACGATAAAGCCGCGAATGCCGATGTCGCGGTGGCGCGCTCGAATGTGGAAACTGCAAAAGCCACTTCCGACCGCGCGCAAGCCGATCTCAGCCGGATGCAGCCGCTGGTCGACAAAGCCGAGATTTCGCGCCTCCAATATGATTCTTACGTGGCCTCGGCTCGCGTTGCCGAAGGCGAGCTGAAGGCAGCCCAGGATAAGCTGGCCGGCGCCCTGCAGAATGCGCAGATGAAGAAAGCTGCCATGCTGGCCGCTCAGGCCCGCGTAACGCAAGGACGCGCCGGGGTGATAGAGGCTCAAGCCAATCAACAACAGGTCAATGTCCGCACCGCCGACGCAGCTTCGGCCGCGGCCAATGTCACGCTGGCTCGCGCCAATCTCGAAACCGCGGAACTGAACCTCAGCTACACGGCAATTGTCGCGCCCATGGATGGCGTGGTGACACGGAAGTCCGTGGAAGTTGGACAGATCGTGCAGCAGGGGCAGGGCCTGATGATGATCGTTCCGTTGAATGATGTCTGGGTGACCGCCAATTTCAAGGAGACGCAACTGCGCGGCGTCGTACCGGGACAAAAAGCCGAAGTGAAAGTTGATCTCACCGGCAAGACTTATTCCGGCCACGTGGATTCGATCGCCGGCGCCACCGGCACTCGCATGAGTTTGCTGCCTCCGGAAAACGCCACGGGCAACTATGTAAAGGTAGTGCAGCGAATTCCGGTGAAGATCGTGCTTGACCCGATTCCGGGCGGCAATAATCTTCTGCGGCCGGGTATGAACGTGGACGCCACCATTATTACGAAGTAATGCAACCGCAAGTTTTGGATATTGTTGCGGCGCCGCAAAAACCGGCCATCAATCCATGGGTGATCGCAGGCGTGGTAATGCTGGCGACATTCATGGAGGTGCTAGATACAAGTGTTGCCAATGTCGCCCTGCCGCACATTGCGGGGAGCCTGGCGTCCACGCCGGATGAATCCACGTGGGTGCTGACGGCTTATCTGGTGGCCAACGCCATTGTGCTTCCGCTCAGCGGCTGGTTCTCCACGCTGTTTGGCCGGAAGCGCTTCTACATGACGTGCGTGCTGCTGTTCACCATCAGCTCGGCCATGTGCGGGCTGGCTCCGAGCCTGGGAATGTTGATCCTGTGCCGCGTGCTGCAGGGCCTCGGGGGCGGCGCGTTGCAACCTGTTTCGCAGGCCATCCTGCGCGAGACTTTTCCACGGGAAAAGCAAGGCATGGCAATGGCGATATACGGAATGGGTGTGGTTTTAGCGCCCGTGGTGGGACCGACTCTGGGCGGCTGGATTACGGACAACTACACCTGGCGCTGGATTTTCCTGATCAATATTCCGGTGGGCATTTGCTCGCTGCTGCTGACATCGCTGCTGATTTTCGATCCTCCGTACCTGATTCGCAAAACGCTGAAGGACGGTTTGAAGATCGATTACATTGGCCTGGGACTGCTGGCGGCGGGTCTCGGCGCGCTCGAAATTACGCTCGACGAAGGACAGCGGAATGATTGGTTCTCCTCAGGCGCCATCGTAGCTTCAACCATCATCGCCGTGGTGGCGCTGATTTCGGTGGTGATGTGGGAACTGCGCCAGAAAGACCCCGTGGTGGATTTCCATCTCCTCAAAGACCGGAACTTCGCCATATCCACCTTGACCATGTTCATGTTGGGTTATGTTTTGTATGGAAGCACCACGGCGCTTCCGTTGTTCCTGCAGACGTTGCTCGGCTATACGGCGATGCAAAGCGGACTGGCGCTTTCGCCCGGCGGCCTGGCCGTCATGGTGATGATGCCCATCGTGGGTTTTCTGCTGGCCAAGATTGAGGCGCGCTGGCTGGTGATCTTCGGACTGCTGATCTCGTCTTACGGTCTTTTCCAGATGACCGACTTCGATTTGAATATCGATTTCCGCCATGCCGTGCTGGCGCGCGTAGTGCAGAGCCTGGGCCTGCCATTTCTGTTCGTGCCCATTAACACCATGGCGTTCTACTTTATCTCCAAACAGAACACCAGTTACGCCACGGGTTTGATCAATCTGGCGCGCAACATCGGAGGAAGTACCGGCATCGCGATGTCCACTACGCTAGTGACCCGGCGGCAGCAGTTCCACCAGCAGCGGCTCATCGAACACCTGACGCCGCTCAGCGGCGCCTACCAATCCGCGCTCCAATCCGCCAAACAGATGTTCCTGAACCAAGGCTCGGATCCGGTGCATGCCGCTCGGCAAGCGCAACAAATGATCTACAACATGGTGGAGCGGCAAGCTACGCTGCTCGCCTTCCTGGACAGTTTCCGGCTGCTGGCGTTTACGTTCCTGGCAGTGGTTCCATTGATGTTCTTTGTGAAGCGGATCCGGCCAAAGAAAGGCGAGATGATCGTGGAATAGGTTATTCGGTTAAAGAACTTAGGTAATGGTTCGATAACACAATAGAGGGACAGTTTTGCAAGAAGCCTCCATTGCGATTATCGCGCCGCTACAGCCGGAGGACTTCTGCGATCTATTGTGGCAGGGCGTGTGGGAGGCCACTTTTGACCTGGCTCCTTTCGGCGTTCAGGTTCGCAATCTCCCGACGGAGCGTTACAACGTCACGGGACAACAGGAGATCCTGACTCAGTTATTAGAGGACCAGGTGGATGGCATCGCCATGATGCCGGCCCACGGTGAAGCGCTTACCGCTCTGATTGATGAACACGAAGCGCGGGGAACGCCGGTGGTGACGTTTCATGGAGATGCTCCCAAGAGCCGCCGGTCGGCGTTTGTGGGTCCCGATGCATTTCAGGCAGGCGTGCTAGCGGGCGAGTTACTCGTGAAACTGATGGGTGGAAAGGGACGGGCTTTAGCATTTCCGGGATCCACGGAGAAACACCACCTCTCGCAACGCGAGCGGGGGGTTCGTGCTGAATTCGCCCGGCACGCGGGCTGTTCGGTGGTGACCCGGTCAATGCGCGATTTCGAACCAGCGGAGGGTTGCCCGGCGGAATTGCTGGAAGCGTTGAGATCCGCGGATGGAGTGTACGTCGGCAACGAAGATCTTGCCAGAATAGCTGCTGCGCTGGAACAGGCGGGAGGGCGCGCAGCGTGCGTCGGTTTTGGCAACACGGATGCGGTACAACCGTTTCTGGCGCGGCAAACCGTCTCCGCGGTGATTGATGAGCAGCGCTACCTGCAAGGCTACTTCGCGGTGCAGAAAGCTTACGAAGCCATTCTCAAGAGGGCCCAAGGAGAAACTGTCAGCAGCATACGTATCCCGTCGGATGTGGCTTTGGCGGCTAACGCGTCCGACAGCCGGGACTCGCTGCACACTGCGTTTGAGATGCTGCTGCGGCAGCGTACCGAAACGCTAGTTACCTACAAGCAACGGCTGGAAGAGGCCAACACGGAGCTGCTGAATCTTTCCATTACCGATCCGCTTACGGGGCTGCTCAATCGCCGCAAGTTTGAAGAGGTGCTGGTGAACGAAGTCGCGCGGGCGCGCCGGTATGGTCCGCTTTCCTTACTCATGATCGACTTGAATCTGTTCAAGCAGGTGAATGACCGGTACGGCCACCAGGCCGGCGACGAAATGCTGAAGGGTGTGGCTCAACTGCTGAAATCCTCCTGCCGGGATACAGATGCGTGCGCGCGGCTGGGCGGCGACGAGTTTGCCGTTATCCTGCCCCATACGGACAGCGCCGCGGCCGAAGTGGTACGGAACCGCATCCTGAAACAGGCCAGTCATACGAGCGTGCCTGTTGGCGGCCAGGAGCTGCCCATGAGCCTCAGCATCGGGATGGCCAGTTTAGTGGAGGCGCGGGACGCTGTGACATTGGTGGCCGCGGCGGATGCGGATATGTACAGGGTGAAAGAGGCTACGCGCGGGCCGCTGGTGGGGAGATAGGCGAAAGGCACTCGCTCCCTCGCGGTCGCGGCTCGGTAGCACCCTACTTTATTTGTTCGTCTTTTTCCACTTTGCCGTCGCGGATGTGGATGATGCGATGCGCGCGGGCGGCGATATCGGCTTCGTGGGTGACCAGCACGATGGTGTTGCCCTGCTGCCAGAGCTTTTCGAACAGGCCCATGATTTCGTTGCCGGTGGTGCTGTCGAGAGCGCCGGTGGGCTCGTCCGCCAGCAAAATGGATGGACTGTTTACTAACGCTCTAGCCACCGCGACGCGCTGCCGCTGGCCGCCGGACAATTCATTGGGCTTATGATGCATGCGGGCTTCGAGATCCACGGCGCGTAGCGCTTGCTTGGCTTTTTCGGAGCGCGCCGCAGACGGAATGCCGGCGTAGATCAGGGGCAGCTCGACATTGTGGAGCGCGGTGGCGCGGGCCAACAAATTGAATGTCTGAAAAACGAATCCGATTTCCTTGTTGCGGATCCGCGCCAGTTCATCGTCGGGCATGTCGCTGGCCAGCTTGCCGTTCAGATAGTACAGGCCTTTGGAAGGCGTATCGAGGCAGCCGATCAGGTTCATCAAGGTTGATTTACCGGATCCCGATGGGCCCATGATGGCGACGTATTCACCGCGGCGGATCTGAATGTCCACACCTGAAACGGCGTGGATTTCCTGATCGCCCATCACGTACGTTTTCCACAAATCGTAAGTGCGGATTACGATGCCTTCGCGCTTTAAGCTTTCGCCGCGATCGACGAGATCCTGTGTCGCTGTGGCCATGGATGGTGGTTAGCTCTCTGTTTTGATAACCGGCGCTTTGTTGTCCACCTTGACCTTGGCGGAGTTGCGCAGGGTCCGGATGACTTTGTAGGTTCCGGTGATAATCTGGTCGCCGTCATTGAGACCGCTCAGGACTTCGATGTCGGTAGCGCCGGTGATTCCAGTGACCACTTTCTGGAACTCCGCCTTCCCGTTCTTGACGACGAAGACGCCTTGCAGTTCTTCCTTCTTGGCTTTCTCGGCGGCGGGGTCGGGTTTGGTGGCGGCGGCTACGGTCTTGCCTTTGGTGAGCGGCTCCAAATCGCCGCGCTGCCGAACGGTGAGGGCTTGAATGGGAATAGCTAGCGCGTGCTGACGGATTGCAGTGACGATTTTACCGGTGCAGGAGAGGCCGGGGCGGATGTCGTCCGGCGGATTGTCCAATGCAATTACAACTTTGAAGTCCTTCGCTTCCTGGTTTGAAACGGCGCTTTGCGACGCTGCGAGACCGGTGGAACGCAAGATTGCTGTGTTGCCAATCTCGGTGACGTGGCCTTTGAACGTCTGGTTCGGAATTGCATCGATGGTGACGTCGGCAACTTGCCCCAGCTTCACGTTGACGATGTCGGTTTCATCCACTTTCACTTCGGCGGTGATTACCGACATGTCGGCGACGGTCATGATCAGGCTGGAAGCGGAATTCTGGATGCCGGGAACCACGGTTTCGCCGACGCGAACGGGGAGATTGGTCACCATGCCGTCGATGGGCGAAGTGACGTAATATTTCTCCAGAACGTCGTTGTAGCGCGTTAAATTAGCTCGAACCTGCGCGATGCGCTTCTGCGCGGAATCCAGTTGCTGGCGGGCTTGCGCTTCCTGGGATTTCGACTGCGCCAACTTGGCTACTGCTTCTCCCAGTCCTGCGACGGCGGTGTCGTAATCGGCTTTCTTCTGGTCGTAATCCTGTTTCGCGATCAGCTTCGCTTTATACAGCTCGTCGGCGCGATCGATGTTGAGCTTGGTGCGCTCTAATTCAGTCTTGTTACGCTCGACGGTGGCTTGCGCGGTCTGGATGGCGTCATGCATGGATGCCATTCCGGCTTCGGCGGCGGCTGAATCGGCTAGCGCGGTGTCGATGGTGGCTTTTTGCGCTACGACGTCGGCGCCGGCTTGCACGGATTCCAGCTTGGCCACGGTCTGTCCTTTGCGGACATGATCGCCTTCCTTGACGAGGATTTCGGTGATGGGCGCCGGGCCGAGGGTGTTCGCGCCCAGGTTGATGTAATTCTTGGGTTTAACCTCACCGGAGGCGGTGACAGTGGCGGTGAGGTCCTCGCGAGCCGCCTTGCCGGTTTGCACTTCGACGATGCCCCGTTCGTTAAATCGGATGCTGGCGAATACGCCGCCGCTGACCAGGACGATCAGGGTGACGATCAGTAGGATCTTCCATTTACGCTTCACTTAGGATGGCTCTCCCCAGCAGCTATAGACGTAAAACTGGCGCTGTTTGTTCGGTAAATTCTATCCTAGCAGAGAGCCGCGCGGGGCGCGGCCGGACCCTGCGGGTCCGAGGCGGCAGGCGGCAGGCGGCAGAAGGCAGGCGGCAGAAGGCAGGCGGCAGAAGGCAGGCGGCAGAAGGCAGGCGGCAGAAAACCGGAGCTGGAATTCAGGTGGGGGCGTTCGGCGTCGCTGGGTTTATAAGGATGGTGCCGTCCTTGCGGACGGCGGCTTTTGAACCTATTTCGAGTTTGCTGAATTGTTCGTGAGTCAGCGCCACTATGGGGATCGGGTTCGCGTACATTTCGTCGGCTACTATGGACGCCAGGGCCAGGAAGCCGTCGGTGCTGATGGTTAGGATTGCGGCTGGGGCCGTGCCGGCGCGAACTGCTTCTAATAAGACTGCTGTGGTGGTGCTTGAGCCGACTGTGTTGGGGATGGCTAGGATGCGGCCCTTTGCGATTTGGCCTGATAGAGGATGGCGGCGGTCGATTATTTCGCCGGTTTGGTGATCGTAGCCGCCCCAGAAGCTAAGCGGCTGAGTGCTGACCAGTAACTCGCCTTCGGCTTCGCCCGCGACTACTGTTTTGCCTTCGATTACATCTGCCATAGTGAGTCGTCTCTTACTACGCGGCCCGCGACGGCGGATTCCACGCAATCCGCCATGCTGCCGAATACCATTTGCGTAGAGAGAAGCCCGGGGGCGTAGTGGGCGTACTTGCCGGAATTGGTCATGAGAACTTTTATTGATTTTGGCAGCATCGGTGTCGCTAATACGCAGGTATCGACCGTGATGCGGGCGCCGAAAGCTTCGATGTTTTCGAGTATGCCCGATTGAGCGGCGAGATCGCGCATGATGCGGCTGGTGGTTACCAGGAACTGGACATCCGGATGGCGCTGTTTGTCTTTTAGGAGCGGGGCGAGCTGCCGGAATTCGGCTAGGGAGAAGTGCGGACTGCCGAGGACAACCATGTCGAGCTTGGTTCCGGCCGCGGTGGTTAGTTCGCGGCGGGCGTCGCGGAGTTGCTGCATGGTGATGGTGTGTTCTTCGAGCGGCGCGCGGCCTTGAAACGCGGCCTCCCGTGTTGGAGCTTCGGGCGTGACTCCTACGATGTGAAATAGAGCGACGGCGCCTGAGGATGCCGCGGCGGCTCCTAGCGCTTTCAGTTGATCTTCGAGCGGGACGGCTTCGAGGTTGTCGATTACGGGAATGCGCTGGCCGGCGATGCGCCCGAGCAGGAGTCCGAGGACGGAATAGAACGCGTCGTCTCGTTGCACAGCGATGGGGATGTCTTTCAGAAGGATTAATAACTGTCCGGCGCGATTTTCTGTGAGGTGCAGGCCCAACGCGGGGACGCGGGCGGTGATGGCTGCGCAGATATCGAGCAGATCGGGATAGCGCTCGGTTCGCGCGCCGATCACGGAGTTCGCGAACACGATGGCGTTCGATTCTCCCCAGGCGATTTGCTGTCCGAACTTGGGCGCCATGGAGGTTTGATAGGGCGCGCAGGTCCAGGTGGGGACGCAGCCCATGCTGTGATAGGCGATCATCTGGCGCTGGGCTTTGGCGGCCCAATCCTGGGGAACAGACCACTCGCGCCAGTGGCACTCATCGAGTCCGCTGACGTTGAGCGAAGCGGGGACGGCAACTTTGGCACCGAGTTTGGCGAGTCGCTCCGCGAATTCGAGGCCGGCTTCACCCATGTATATGGTGCTGTCGATGTGGGCTTGCGAAATATCGAGGAGCGCGGGTGCGCCTTGGATTTCCCCCATGCGGACGATGATGGACATGGCCATGCGGGCGGCGGGTCCGAGGTCGCCGGAGAGCAGGGCGTGGTCGTGGGGGGTGAGATGCATGTGTTAATCGATGCTAGCGCAACCCACGATGGCTTCACAGGTCAACTGTAGCGGCGCTGGGCGTCGGCGGTGGAGGCTTGGTGGCGGCGGTCGCGGCGGCGGATGTGGGTCTGGATTTCAGCATTTGAAAAAACGAAGCCATCTTCGGTGGGATCGTAGGGAAGGCCTGCGTCCTGATCGAGTTGAAAGAGTTCGGCGGCTTTCTCGATCTGTTTTTCCTCGGCTTCGCGGCGCTCGGATTGGATTTCGCGGAGTTGGTTGAGCGCCCGTTCGAACTGGCGGGAGAGACGATGCTCATGCATGCTGAGGTTGGAGAGCGCGCGGGCCTGGTCGCGGAGGGCGGCGGCGGTGGCGAGGGCGGCGTGAACCTCGGGCTCGGCGGTGTTGATGGCTTCGGACTGATCGGTCATGCCGAGGGTGAGCAGGTTGGTTTCGAGGGCGGCGACGCGATTGAGTCGCCAAGAAGTATCGGCGATAGATTGAACGAGCTGCTGTTCGAGCGCGCCCTTGGGTTGGAGATCGGCGAAGAAGCGCTGGGTGTGGGCTGCGTAGGCGATGTGGTCTTCGGACGGCATGACGATGACGTGTCCGGTTAATCCGTGGCGCAGGGCGTTGAGGGACGAACGTTGCTTGCCGGCTTCGGTGCGGGGGCCGGTGGAGTGCTGGGAGTTGGCCCGGTTGATTATTGCGCGGTGATCCTCGGCGGGGTCGCTCGATGCGAGGCCGTTGGTGTAGTTTGAGTCGGACATTGCGTTTGATCTCCTGATGACTGGGTAGCACGGGCGGCGGGGGGCGGATGGCGGGGCGGGCGGGATGTTGTTGGTGGGGAAGAGGGGAAAGAGATGATGGGTGCGTGATCGTCAGCTGCGGTCGAGTAGGAGTTGGAGGCCGGCGCGGATAGAGTCGAGTGTGTTGGCGGGGAGCTTCCCGAGGCGTTCGGTCAATTCCGTTTTGTCGATGGTCAGGATTTGGGATACGTTGACGACGCTCGGTTTGGGTAGATTGGCGGCGCCTTTTTCGAGAGGGACGTTGCCGGGGGCGCGGGCGCGGGTGAGGTTGGAGGTGATCAGGCAGACGACGGTGGTGGAGAGGCGGCTGCGGTTGAAGATGTCGCTTTGGACGACGACGCAGGGGTGGCGTTGGGGTGGTTCACCTAAGTCGAGCCAGTAGACTTCGCCTTGGTGGATTTCGGTCACCAACGGTCCTGGATGGTGCGTCGGAATTTGGATTTTATGTTGGGGGGTTCGGCGGGGTTGGGTTCGTTGGAATAAGCCTGGTTGAGTTGATTGAGTAACTGTTCTTGGCGGCGATGGCGGAGGTAGTCTTCGAGGGCAAGCGAGAAGAGGCGGCTGCGGCTGAGGCCTAGGGCGCGGGCGGTTTGATCGGCTTCTTTGAGGAGGTTGGTGTCGAGGGAGATGGCGGTTTTCATTTGTATGGGTGTTGTCAAGCGATTTGTATGTACTTATATTTGTACCAAATGGCATACTTGTGGTAGTACTTCGGGTATGCCGAGGTATTCGTTTGGTTTTTTTGCGAGATTTTTTGCAGCGTGGAATCAGCCGAACCTACGTGAGCATGGAACCGCCCCATGTGATCCGATATCTGGATCAGCAGGCATATTGCTAAGACTCGCATGACGACGACGGGAGGCGTTTCGACCTTGCGGGTAAGGGGCATCATTTGCAAGCGCGTTACGTTCACCGGAAAAACGATCAAGCGTGGAAGTCGCAGACCACCTCAGCCGGGACTATGCTAGGCTTGCGGTTTATCGGGCGAATCGAGGAGAGCGACCGTGCCAAACATTACCGTACCAGAAGAGCATGTCGGTGGGCTTCTAAGAATCTTGACCCTGTCCGCTGACGAGAGCCGTTTGATCGCAACGGCACTAGAGAAGGCGAAGTCTCTAAACTTGAGGGAATTGACTGCTCTCGTCGGGTCGGCAGTGCCGACGCTCACGAACAAGGAATCACGCCAGATTGTTGGCACTCTGCTCTCGCTTTATACAGCGCGCACGGGGATGGATTTGGCTGTGGATTCATTCATCGCTGATCTGCTTGTGGCAGCGAAACCACTTCAATCCGTTGAGGGCCAGTCGCCAGAGATACTTCAGAAGACGCTCAAGGATCTGTTGAGCGTTCGCCCATTGTCAATGATCTCGAAAGCTCGGGATCTTCACACGAATCACGAGAATACGTTCTGCACCGTTCGCATTCTGACCGATCTACGTCCCGTGTTTGACGTTGACGTAAGGGAGGAGCCTGTGGGTTTTGTGATGGCCCATGTTTTGAAGCTTGGTTACCATCATACTGGAAAACACGCTAGTCTGCATGTTGCAATGGACAGGGTGGACATCGACACACTAATGCTGGCCCTCAGTCGCGCGAAAGACAAGGCCGCGACGCTTTCGCGTACTATGGCGGAGAAGTGCGGCTTCAATATACTCGCGGAGTAAGCACTATGCCGCTTTTCTACAAAGACGACCAATCCGTTAAAGAAGAAGTGTGGTTTCCACCAAAGTGTAGGACAGAGAGCTTCGATCGGGAAGCGAATGGGTGGAACCTTAGGCACACAGAGCTGTTCGTGGATGACTGGACTAGCGAGGCTTCGATGGTAAGCTGGAACGGGAGTCAGGCCGGGACATCGCCGCAATGTGACGGCTTAGTTGAATTAAAGTATCACGCTCGTGAAGACGTTGCTGCGTGCGAAATTGTAGCTTTGAGGCTAGGGGCAGAGGAACTACGCGCAGAGTTCGAAGCTTTGAGTAAGAAATGGTATCGCGACACGCGGCATCTTTCTGTGGTATCCAGGAAGGTTGTCCATCCCGCATATCTCAGAATAATCGGGATGGGAGAAGCGGCAATACCTTTGTTGCTTGAAGCGTTGCGTGACAAGCCATCCCACTGGTTCGTGGCGCTTCGCGCCACGACCAACACCGATCCAAGTCCCGTTGACTCTAATCCATCGGAGGCTCGGGATGCTTGGCTAAAGTGGGGCAGATCGTTGGGTTATATTGACTAGAGCGATGGCAAAGAGCGATGGCAAAGAGCGATGTTGAGCGTGATTTCCCAGCATTGATCGATAAGGATTACGACCACGCGCTTGGAGATCTTCACAACTGGTGGGAGCCTCCGAGCGGGCACGGGCAGTATTGGCCACCTGGGTTCGCAGAGGATACCACGGTCCAAACCGTGGAAGAGATCATAAAAGTTCATGGTTTTACTGTTGAACTGAGCGAGGAGATTGCTCCTGAAACGGAATCCATAGCCATCTTCGCCATCGGGAATGAGTGGACTCATTTCGCCAAATTCTCTGCGGGTACTTGGGCAAGCAAGCTTGGCGAAGGTCACGATGTCTCCCGCGTCAGCTTGAATGACTTGAGGATTGACATGTATGGGAAGGTATTCAAGATTCTGAGTAGGCCGAAGCAGTGAAATCGTGAGACCGCTGCCAACGCCGAACGTGCCCGCGATACCCAAGCTGACGGTGTGGACAATTCTTGCGCAAGGTTCTCACCGTGTCAAAGGAGCCCTGCTGAAAGAAGAAGTGAGATGGAGAAGGGCGCGGAACGGAAGAAGCGGATGATTCCCAATTGACTGTCGGCCCGCGCCGCTTTCAGGCTAACGGCCCTGATTGGCCGACTTTATTACTATCCAATCAGGGGTAAGGCTTGACGGGGAAGCCAATGCGGTGTCAGCATAAAACTCGTCACGATTTTCGCATCAAATGAGCATGCTGGACGCACCAGACCATCGGCTGCTTGAGGATCTGCTGGACTCCTGGGACCGGAACAATACCATCCTGGTCAATCTGCTTCGCGCGCTTCCGGAGGGCGGGTTGGACGCCAGGGCGATGGAGGGCAGTCCATCTGTTGGCGAAATGATCACACACATCCACTATGTGCGGCTGGTTTTTGTGTTCGAGGATGCGCCTGAGTTCGGTCGAGAGGTTCCTGAAGAAGAGTGGGTGGTGGAGCGTGACCGTGAGCGCATGGCGCTAATGCTCGATGAGAGCGCTAAGGCGGTGCGGGATGCGGTGAAGAGCAGGGTGGAGGAAGGGCGGGAGATGAACCTGCATTATGACCACCCGATCCTGATGCTGCAGCACATGGTCTGGCATGAGGGCTATCATCACGGGCAGATTAAGCTGGCGCTCAAGTTGGCGGGTTGTCCGATCACGAATGAGGTCGCCGGGCCTGGGACTTGGCGTGTCTGGATGCGTAAGACGGAGTGAGTGCGTCGCCATGAGTGGCGACGCGGCATGCAAGAGTGCGTGCGCCACGTTTAGGTGACGGATTATAGGTTCGTGCCGAAGGCTAGGAGGCGGCCGTCGCAATCCTTTACAACAAACTCGCGCGATTTCCAGGGCATGTTGGCTAGCGGGCGAGTGAACTCCACGCCTCGGGCGGCGTACTCGGCGTAGAGGGCGTCCGGATCTTCGATCAATATGTAGGCGTCTAGAAGTTCGTCCGGATATTTGTCCGGATTGGCGGTGGGAGGCGCGGCGCAGCGGAAATGAATGGCGTGCTGGTCGCGCGCGACGATGGCATAGATTGGTGGGTCGACTGATGAATCCGGCCACGTGCCGCGACATTCGAAGCCGAGCTTGTCTTTGTAGTAGGCGAGCGTTGCGGGAATGTCGGTGGTGAAGAACTGAGGGGCGATCTGACGGATACTGGCGGTGTTATTCATATCGCAAAGCCTCCATTGGATCTACCTGCGTGGCGCGGCGGGCTGGGATGGCGCTCGCGACGGACGCCACTAACGCGAGAAAAGCCGAGAGGCCGAGGAATGTCAGAGGGTCGAATACGCTGACGCCGAAGAGCAGGTCGGTTGCGCCCGGGAAGGTTAGCGTCGCGCGCAGGATGGTGGAGACTCCGGCGGCGGCTGCCAGGCCTGCTACTGCGCCGATGAAGACTGGGCGGAGGCCTTCGCGTACTACTGTTGCGACGACGTCGCGCGCGGTGGCCCCCAGCGCGATGCGGATTCCGATTTCGCGGACCTGGCGGCTTACTAAATAGGACATGACGCCGTAGATTCCGACTCCGGCTAAGGCTAGAGCTAGCGTTGCCAACATGGAAGCGAACATGGCGTAGGTTTTCGACAAGAGACGTTGCTTGCTGACGACGGCTTCTTCCAGGCTCGACATGCTGAAGGATGCCTGCAGGGCTTTGTCCAGGGATTCGATGGATGCGCGTATGGCTGCGCGCGTGTTTTTTGCATCGTCTATTGTTCGGATCAGGATGGTGTTCAGTTGCGGGAGCCCGGTGGGGAGATAGAAGTAGGCTGGGTCGATTCGTGAGAGATTCGCGGTGCGGACGTCTTTAGAGACGCCGATGATTTCGAACTGGGTCCATTGGCCGTGGAATGTGAGGTCGAGCTGAACGTGTTTGCCTAGCGGGTCTTCGCCCGGCCACAAGCGGCGGGCGGTGGTTTCGCTGACGATAGCGACTGGGGCGCTGGTTTCGCTTTCCTGGCGCGAGAAAGTTCGGCCGCGCAGAATGGGGACGGCGAGCGTCGAGAAGTAAGTGGGTGAAACGCGGTTGGCCAGCGTCCGATCGTGCGGCTTCGCGGCGTGCGTTTGCTCGACGCGCAGGTAAAGCGTCCAGGTACCGGTCATGGGTGGGCGCTCCACCAGGGTGAGGCTTTGGACTTGGGGCAAATTCTCGAGGCGTTCCACGACGCGGCGGAAGAGGGCCGTGGTTTTCGATGGATCTGCGCCGTAGTCGCCCCTCACCAGGAAGACTCTGCGGGTTTCGAATCCGGGATCGGCGTTTTGAGAGCGCACTAATCCACGCACCAGCAAGCCGGCGGTGATGAGCAGGAGCATGGACACGGCGATTTGTCCGGCTAGCAGAAAACTGCGCAGGCGGGAGCGCTTGGAAGCCTGTCCGAATGCAACATCGCGCTTGGAAGATTGAAGGGCGGGCGCGAGGCCGAAGAGGATTCCGGTGATTAGTGAGACCGCGAGCGCATACGCGAAGATGCGGATGTCGGGAGACAGGTTGACGGCTAGGGTGACGTTCGACCAGAGCAGGGATTGCAGTATTTCTTGCAAGCTGATCCAGAGCAGGCGGCTGGCCCAGATGGCGAACAGCAGACCTACGGCGCCTCCAATTAGTGAGAGCAGGACGCTTTCGGTGAGCAACTGGCGAATGAGGCGGGCGCGGCCGGCTCCTAGGGCGAGGCGGATGGCGATTTCGCGATGCCGGCCGGCGGCTCGCGCGAGCAGCATGTTGGCTAGGTTGGCGCAGGCGATCAACAGAACCATCCCAACAAGGAACATCAGCAGGATGACGAAGGCTCTGAAGTGCAGGGAGTTGGTTTCGCCGAAAAACGTGGCGGGTTCGAGTGTGATGGCGACGGTTTTGTCGCGCGCTGGATTGGCGTGCTGAAACTGGCGCGCGATGACCAGCATCTCCGATTGGGCGTTCTTCGGCGAGATGCCGGGTGCGAGGCGTCCGAATAGTTTCAAGAACGGCACGTTGGGCCGATGCAGGTAATCCTGGCCGGGAAGCAGTTCAGACTGCATCATGATGGACGCCCAGAAATCGGGGACCTGCGGAGGATTGCCGGTGCCAATGAAATGCTGAGACGTGACACCGATGACGGTGAAGGCGGTGTCGCTTAGGCGGATGGTTCTTCCGAGGATTTGCGGATCGGAGTTGCAGCGCGCGCGCCAGAATGGATAGCTCAGCACGATGACGGGATGGGTGCCTGGGGTGCGGGTTTCTTCGGGAAGAAATGTCCGGCCGAGCAGGGCGTCCACGCCGAGGCTGGAGAAATAGTTGTCCGCGATGAGTTCGCCTGCGACGCGCTCGGGCGTGCTGCCGGATGAAAGATACGCGATGGCAGGAACCTGCCAACTGACGGCGGTGAGTGTGGAGAATGCTGAGGCGTGATCGCGATAGTAGACGTATTCAGGATAGGAGAAGAAATATTGGCGGTTGCCCTGGCTGCCGCTTTCAAACCAACGCTCGATTCGAATGACGTGAGCGGAGTCTTTCACGGGGAGGGGTTTGAGCGCTATGGCATCGAAGGCTGTAAATAGTGTAGTGTTGACGCCGATGCCGAGAGCGAGAGTGAGCACGGCCACGAGGGTGAATCCGGGACTTCTTCGCAGCGTGCGGAATGCGTAGCGGATGTCGTGGAAGAGGGTTTCCACTTGAGGCAGGCTTTGGCGGTCATGCTGGATTTCCTGGAGCAGCGCGAGATTTCCGAGCGTGAGATGGGCGTGACGGATGGCTTCATCGGGCGTCATGCCGCGGCGAAGATTTTCTTCGGTGAGCATGCTGAGATGGGAGTGGAGTTCTTCGCCGAAGTCCTGGTGCGGGCTTTTCTTGAATAATCCGAGTAGACGGCTGGCGGCGGTTCGCAGGGCGGCAAACATGGCTTAGCTCCTGGCGAGCGAGAGCAAGCGGCCCATTATTCCTGAGATGCGGCGCCAGTTCTTGGCCTGGGCGTCGAGCTGCTTGCGTCCGGATCGGGTGAGGGAGTAGAACTTGGCTTTGCGATTGTTGTCGGAGACGCCCCATTCAGATTTGATCCAACCGCGTTGGATGAGCCGGAGCAGGGACGCATAAATGGTGCCCTGGTTCAAATGGAGGACGTCATCGCTCAACTGCTCAATGCGGCGGGCGATGCCGTAGCCGTGGAGGGGGCCCATGGCGTCCAGGGTTTTGAGCACCATGAGGTCGAGGGTGCCTTGGAGGATTTCGGATTTATCTGGGGGCATAAAGACTCATGTGTAATGACAACAGGAGTATGGCACGGGATGTGTGGGTTGTCAACAGGAGGGTAAGGCGGGTTGGCAACCCGCCGCAGGCTGGCAGCCTGCCCTACTTACGGCGTTCGATTATTGCGGAGCGGAGCATGGTGACGGCGGCGTAGGTTACCGCGATTACTACTAGCCAGCGGACGGCCGTGAGATTGAGGGATTTCACGATGAGCGCGGCGATGAGGACGCCGGGGAGTCCGCCGAGCGCGAGGCCCAACGATGCCCTGGGGCTGTAGCTATCCATGCGGATGAAGCGGGCGCTCGCGACCGGCATGAGGAACGCGCAGGATCCCATCATGATGGGGAACGCGGCTTTGGGATCCATGCCGAGGAGGCTGATGAGGATCATGCAGGGTCCGTAGAGGCCGATGCCGAGCGTCATCAGTGCGCCGAGGAACAGGCTACCGGCGATGCCCACGCCCAATTTCCAGTTTTCCAAAATCAGCGATTGGCCGCCGCCGGGCATCAGTTGGAGGTTGGTCATCACGAACAGGAACGCGGCGGTGAGAAGGGCGATACCCATTGCGATTTGGACGCGGCGGCGCGACCATCCGGCGACGATGCCGGCTCCAAACCAAGCTCCGAGAATGGCGGCGCCGATCAGGGAGACTAGCGTCAACATGTCCACTTGCACGATGAGGATGAACAGGAACGCTTCGAGGATGGTGGGCGGAGTGTGGCCTACATTGAGTGTGCCTGGGATTTTTTCGTCGGGGACGATGCGGAAGAACTTGAACATCGCGGTGGTGGGAGCGAAGGATCCGATGCCGAGGGTGTCGAAGAAGTTGGTGATGAATCCGATGACTAGTTCGGCGAAAGAGGGAATGCCGGGGGCGCGGCCTTTGCCTGAGAACCAGATCCAGACGTAGCCCAACGTAACGACTCCGAGAGCGATGAAGAGCATCCCGCGCGCAGTTGGCATGGGAGCAAAGATAGCACAGGTGGTAATGCCAGTCAGAACTTCAAGCGCGTTCCTGATAGCTTCCGTCGCTGGTGCTCACGCGGATCTTTTCGCCCTCGATGATGAAGGGCGGGACTTGCACCATCAGGCCGGTCTCGAGTTTGGCGGCTTTGGTGACATTGGAGACGGAGGCGCCCTTGAGTCCCGGTTCGGTTTCGACCACGGTGAGATCGACGGTGGGGGGCAGTTCCACGCTGATGGCCTTGCCTTCGTAGAACTCGACGTGGACTTTGAGTTGAGGGACCAGATACTCCACGCCGTCGCCGAGGATGTCGCGCGTGAGGTGCATCTGCTCGAAGGTTTCGGTGTTCATGAAATAGTAGTACTCGCCGTCGTCGTACAAATATTCCATTTCCTGCTCATCAAGCGCGGCGCGTTCGACGCGGTCTTCGGAAGAGAAGCGGTGCTCGGTCATGGAGCCGCTGCGCAGGCTGCGCATTTTCACCTGGACGAAGCCGCGCAGGTTGCCGGGGGTGCGGTGCTCCATTTTGAAGATGGAGTAGAGTTCCTTGTTGAACTTGATTACCATGCCCGGACGGAGCTGTGTCGATGTGATCATGAGTTAACTTTCAGTTTATCAGTTGGGGGGCTTCGGGAAGAATCCAGGAGTCAGAATTCAGGAGCCAGCATTTTATAATCGAACGATGAGCCTGGAGGAGGAGCGAAGCTCCGCCGTCGGGCCTCCTTTCTGATTTGAGATTTCGATAGGGCAGCCGCATCGCAACCGCCTCAAGTTTTCCAGCACATTGCGCCAGATGTTTTCGCTTCTGGGAAAAGGTTTTGACTTTGGAGCAGGTCGCAGGGGCGCAGCCCCCGCGGGGGTTGGGGCGGAGCCCCGAACGGGCCGTAAGGCCCCGCTCCCTTCCATGCTCAAGCGGTCCGCCTGCGAAGTATTTTCGCGAACAGTTTTCGTTTGGCGGCTTGCATGCTTGCGGCGGCCTGTGTGTCGCTTTGAGCATTCGCTTTTCGTTCCAACTCGTCTCTGGAAATTTCCGGCCGCAGATGCCGTGCCAAGTCCGGCAACTGGCGCAGAATCTCCCACGGCGTCGCATACCAACGATAGATCCTGCGCTGTTTGCCTTTGGCATTCACGATCGTTTCCGGCACCCCGCAGGGTCTGTGGAAGTTCAGATACGGATTCAAATGTTCTTTGTAAAAAACTCCGATTGCTTCCGCGTGTTCCGCCGCAATATGTCCGTAGCCCATCAGCTTCTGAGTACCGCTCCGTTCTTGCTCTCGACCAGACCGTTGTCATTGGAATGACGTGGCCTCGACTTAGTCTGTTCCACCAACAGCTTGTTCAATAACTCGGCTACCGTGTGATTGATGAACTCGCTTCCGTTGTCGGAATGGAAGCCGCGAATGCGAAATGGAAATTGCTCCAACATTGCTTCTAGCACCGGAATCAGCCACATTTCGCTAATTTGCGATGTCGCCCCGATCACTTGCCACTGCGTCACTTCGTCCACTGCATTGATGTAGTACACACCCTTCACGCCATCCAGATCGCCTTGATGAACCGTATCAACCCGCAGATATCCAGGTTGGCCTTCCGGCGTCGGTTTCCACCGCTCGCCAATGGCTATTTTCACGGGTCGCGTTTTCTGATAGATGATTCTCCTCTTCCGGTAAGCCTGGTTCTTGCGCAGATTGTAAATGTGCGGCACCGAGATCGCCGCCAGCCGCCCGTAGCGTTCATCGCCGTATTCGTGAAATTGTCGAGTAGATCCAGGGAGTTTCACCCCGAACCCCTCACAGAACCGTGCGTAAATCTCTCGATTTACACGGCTCTTGTTATCCAACCTTGTTCTCGAACACACGCCAGTGGACGAACAACCTCGGGCAGGCCTTTTTCACCCTGGAGAGCCATTCCACGCTGCGCGTCTTGTGCCGCGACAGCGTCTTGTATTTGCGTCTGGCCCATTGCTCGAGCTTGTAATCAATGTATTGAAAGAGCTCTCGCATCGCAGTCTGATAGAAGGTCCCGTAGTATTCCCACCACCCACGTATCACCGAGTTGTATTGTTCCGCCAGTTCGGCCAACGTCGCCGGCGTCTGGCGAGGAATGCGCCAGCCTCGCACCACCTTCCGCATGCGCTTCACCGCATCAGAGCTCACACCCGGCAGGAAACTGGTAAATAGCCGGCGCTGCTTGCTCATGGCCTTCCTTGGCCGAAAAGTAAAGCCAAGAAAGGTGAACTGCACATTTGGAAAGTACACGGTGCGATTGCTGTCCTGGCAATACACGATCTTCGATTTCTCAGGATGCATCGTCAATCCACATTCCGCTAACCGTGTCGCGATGGACCGCATGACTTGCTCCGCCTGCTGTTTACTTCTGCAGTGGACAACCGCGTCATCCGCATAACGGGCAAACGGACAAGATGGATTGGTGCGCTTCATCCAGACGTCGAACGCATAGTGCATGAACAGGTTCATCAAAATCGGACTGACCACTCCGCCTTGCGGCGTGCCACGCTCCCGTGGCACTTGAGTGCCTTCCGTCGTCTCGAACGGCGCAGTTAGCCACCGCTCGATATACAGCAGGATCCAGTCTTCCTTGATGTGGCTGCGGACCGCTTTCATCAAGAGGCCATGATCGATTTGATCAAACGCCCCCTGGATGTCAAACTCAACCACCCAGTCGAATTGCCAGCACCGTTTTCTAGTGACGGCTATCGCCTGCTTGGCCGACCTTCCGGGCCGATATCCATACGAGTCTGTATGAAACATCGGGTCCAGCTTCGGCTCGATGATCTGTTTGACCACGGTCTGCGCAGTCCGATCCGACACAGTGGGGACTCCCAGTTTTCTCGTGCCGCCCTTTGCCTTCGGAATTTCTACCTGCTTCACCGGCGGCGGGAAATACGAACCCGATGACATCCGATTCCACAGCTTGTACAAATTCTTCGACAAGTTCTGCTCGAACATCGCGATAGTTTCCTCGTCGACGCCGGCAGCACCCCGATTGGCCTTTACTTGCTGGTACGCCTCCCATACTGCGCGTTTCGCAATTACATAAGGTTTCGTCGAGGTCCTGTTGCTCATCCCCGCCTGCGGGTTGACAACTTTACTCGACCGGACAACGCCGCCCCTTCGCTCCTCTCTCATTACAAGAGATTCCTCGCTACTATGGGCAGCTCCGCCCCTCGCTCTGGCATCGGTATTCTTCCTCATGGTGTTTGCCACTTGTCATTTCCCTTTGCATCCAGAGCGAGGTTCTCACGTTCCGCACCAAAGCCTGCGTTGAGCTCATGCCGCCTATACACCGACTGCCGCCGGGCCAGTAAACAGGCTTCTTCCCGGCTCTTCCTAGAGCTACCGAGCGGCTCCAGTTTTGACAGTTCCTTAAATTCTTGACGATGCGTCATCGGACGGTTCGCTTTCGCTCATCTTCTCAACGCTCACCTGACGTCCTCTTCGGACGCCTTTTCCTCGGACGCTCACCACCACGCCTTTTGAGCGCAGCAGCTCCGGGTGGTTTGAAGCCGACTCCTGAAAGCCGACTCCGGGAGGCCGTCTCCCATCTTCGGTACAGCTCTGCAAGTTTTCACTCACATTCGTGACACACCTCGGTAGAGAATCTTCTGTGTCGCTGGACCACTCAGCGTTCCATGTGCCTCGTCCACTGTTCCCAGCAACTCTATGTCGGCTCCCGTGTAGTGCCGTGCGAATTGATTCCGCCGGTAACTTCGTTCCTGCACCTTGCCATCTTTTATGTACCGCGCGATCAACCTCGTCACCTGGGCCCGGCTCAACCTCGTCACCGTTGCCGCGTATTGCCGCAGCAGACCTTTCATCGTGCGCTTCTGCTTCCAATATTCTTGATAGCAAAGTGTTCGCGCCATCCACTCATACATCTCCTGCCGTTGCGTCGCCTCGAACCGCACCCCCTGGCTGGCTTGCAAAAATGCCCGGATCTGCTCCAGGCTCAGTTTCTCCGTGTTCTCCATGCTGATGTTCAATCCCAAGCATGCGAGATTCGTCCCCCTTCAGGCTCATGCTGCGTTATAAACACAGTCGCGTTTCAGGCTCATGCTGCGTTATACAAGACTAGTCTGAAGGAGGTAGGGCTTCTTGGTTTATAATGGTCGGAGCGGCGCTATCGTCTAACGGTTAGGACGGAGCCCTCTCAAGGCTTAAATACGGGTTCGATTCCCGTTAGCGCTACCATCTCAGCCCTTTTTGATTCAATTGCTTCAATGAGAAATCGCGAGTCGCAAAGGCACTCGGACGTCACGAGACGTCACAGAATTTTTCAGCGTCACCCCCTTCGATCCAAAACAACAAATGAAGACTGAACTCTCTTTCGACCTCGTCCGCGCGCCCGATGAGCGATTGCGAAGCCAAGCGTACCAGCAAGAGCTTCGAGAATTCGAAAAATCCCTACGATCATTGGGCTTCAAGGTCACGGTCACAATTGAGCTAATAGAAGCTGCGGCCGGACCGGATGACATCACCACCTACCTTGGTCAGTTTGCCATCGAGTTGGCGCGTGGCCCTCTGGTCGGTGTGATCGCGACTGTTTTGGTCGCATGGCTGCACGGCAAATACGGACGTAAGCTGCGTCTTAAAGTCACCGATACTGAGATCGAAGTCGAGGCGCAAACCGAAGAGCAAGTGCAGAGTCTGCTAAAGCAGGCTCAAGAGATCCAGCAACGGAATCGGCCTAAGGTGATTCGAGAGTCGTAAGCTTCTTTTTTACTGAACTGAACCCACG
>JBEKJJ010000096.1:0-23768 GCA_050011295.1 Bryobacteraceae bacterium | reverse complement strand
CGAATTCAGCGGCGAATTCCGTGGCCCAGCGCAGAGTGGGACAGCTTTGTTCTCCCAGATCGATCGCGCACACGATTTTCCGGAATGCGATGTCTTCTAGCCTGGGCACCTGTTCCATATGTACTCCAGTCCAAACCGGGCAGCTCGCATCGTGCAGAACCTTGGCCGCCACCGACCCCAGCATCAGGCGGCGAAAACGCCCGTAACCGTGAGTTGGCAGCATGATCAGATCGAAACTATTCGCCTGTGCGTATTCGGCGATCCTGGACGCGGGTTCCCCATGCAGCAGGACCCGGTTTACATCGAAGTGCTTCAACTCTTCGGTCAGGTAGCCGTTCAGTTGCTCCTGAGTCAAAGCGCTTGCATCGAAGGGAAGGTCGTTGTAGGTGAGCGGCTCCAAGACATAGAGGAGTGTGATCTCAGCCTGAAAGTGACCGGCGAAGGTCTCCACCATCCTGGCAGCATCGCTGCATCGTTCCGAGAAATCAACTGGAAACAGAATCCTTTTTGGGGGAAACATGGGCACACCTCCACAAATTGAATAGCAATCCCCCTGCCATCAATCAATCGGTTTAAACCCTGTGTTCTCAGCAGCTTGTCCACTCCGTATCGGGCGCACCGAGCGAATTGACCCAGCTGTGGGGCAGGCGCTTTCGCCTGCCGGAGCGGCTTACTCCTTAACGAAAGCAACTATCGTCAGCGCAATCAAAACGAACCCAACCAGGATCACAGAAGTCCCGAACACCCATCCGAAATTCTGGAGCCAGCGCGGCGGAGCCTGCACCCGGATCTTCTCCAGTTCCCCGCTCTCCACCAGACGTTTGTACTCCTCGGGATGTCTGTGCCGCAGCTCTTCTTCAGAAACCCTCCCGTTGAAGATCACCAGGTCCATGGGGAAATTCTCAGGACGCAGATGCGTGTTGAAGAAATGGATGGTGAAAATGAACGTCACCGCCAACAGCGCCTCTTCGCCGTGGATCAGTAGCGCGATATTCAGCCAGGAGCCGGGAATGAACCTGGCGAAAAATGGCGCAAACCACATCGCGTAGCCGGAGAATCCAATGATCGCCATGCCCCAAAACACGGCCCAATAATCAAACTTGTCCCAGTAGGCGTAGCGATCCATCTTGGGCTTGGGTCCAAGGTGCAAGAACCACTTCAGGTTTCCGAAGAAGTCCTGAATGTCTTTGAGCCTGGGAACCATCGAGTTCGGACCCCACACCAAGCCGTACTCTTTGCGCGCCACCACGCGATACGCGACATCTCCCAAGTGAATGAGGAAGGCAATAGTCATCACCACGGCATTCAGCAGGTGGAAGAACAGAATAGTGCCAAATCCTCCCACGGCGTGCGCCAAGGCCAGAGCCACGCGAGTATTGCTGAATCGGAGCGGCAGGCCAGTCAGCGCCAGTCCCAAAAATGTAATAGCCAACACGCCGTGCAGATAGCGCTGCGGGACGGAGAAGCGGGTATAATAACGGCCTTCGGAGTCCGGACTCGGCGGCGTAACACTCGGAATGGCGGCTGGCTCGTCGATCGTTTTTACTTCGTCGTTGGTCATTTCTATCTCCTATTCCTCAACCGGCGCTTTTTGGTTGGGCGGTGCGCTCGCCGAGCGCACGGATCAGCCACAGCAAAGTATGTAATGCAAAAAAGCCGAGCACACCCGCGAGTAACAGATTCATGAAAATACCGGTGGCCCAGAGCGCCGGATAAGCATCCCGCTTGTGTTTGTCAGCATGGGGCTGGTAGGAAACGAAACTCGCGGTAACGCCGGAGTGGCACTTGCCGCAAGTGGTTATCAGGTTCGCGGGCGCTATCGTCGACTTCGCATCCGTGGCCGGAAGGATTTCGTGGAAACCGTGGCAATCCCAGCAATGTGCGGTTTCCATGTATCCCAATGCCGAAACCTGCGCGTGGAAGGTGTCATGGTAGGTCTTGAACTTGTCCTGGTGGCATTCGCCGCAAGTGGCGCTGGTCTTCATTTGCCACGCGACCACGTTCGGATTGGAAATCTGGTGGGCCGTATGACAACTGGTACAAACCGGCGCGCGGGCATTACCGGTCTGCATGCCCTGCCCATGAATTCCAGCCAGGTAGGCTTTTTGAGCGCCCGCATGGCACGTTCCGCAGGTGCTCGGGATGTTGGCGCGATTGGTGCGGCTGTTCGGGTCGCTCTTGGTCAGAATTTTATGCGAGCCATGACAACTCGAGCAGCTCGCCGCCACCAGCAAGCCATCCTGAGTAAGCGCGAATCCGTGGATCGAATCCATGTATTGCGAATACACCTCTTTGAGTCCATGGCTCTTGGCGAACTTCAGATCGCCATGGCAGGCTCCGCAAGTGCGCGGCAAATTAGAAGGATAAGTGCTGGATTTGGGATCGCTCGCAGGCAAAATTCCGTGCGGATCACCGTGGCAGCCCTTGCAGGGTTGCGGACTCGCCTTAGCATGCACGCTCACATTCACTCCCGCGACGGGATCGGTGTGGCAGCTTTCGCATTTCACCGCGACCGGATTCGCGGCGTGCGGATATCCTTTTTTGTCGGTGTGGCAACCGGTGCAGGACAGGCTTGCATGGACGCTAGCCTGAAAACCGGCGCCTTTTTCATCGTGGCAGGTGAGACACTCTGCACTCTTCGCCGGGCTGTCAGCCAGAACATTAAACGCAAAGGCTATTGCCAGCGCAACCGCGGCACTCCATTTCATGGAACCTCCTACTTGCTCGATCCACCTCCCGCGCTGCCGACAGGCGGAGCCATCCCGAGATCGCTCAAGATCTTCGGATTTTTCTCGCCTACGGCCAGCAAATCATGGCAGGTGGCGCAATCATTCGAAATTGTGCGCCCGTCGGCGCTAGTGTGATTGCCATCGTGGCACCGGAAGCAACCTGGCGTGTCCGTGTGCCCCAAGTTGTTCGGATAGGTGCCCCAGGTGATCTTCATCTCAGGAAAAACGTTCCGCTCATAGATGCCCTGAACGCTCGCCACTGCGTTCTTGATCAAAACCAAATCCTGAGCGTAGGTCTGCGGATAGTTTGTCTTATAGAAGCTATCGAGCGAAGCCGCAATCTCACGATGCGCCGTATCGCGATCTGGGTAATCTCGCTTCAGCGCTTCAAGCGCCTGTTTCTTGATAAACGGCAACTTCCCGCTGATGCTTCCTTGCGTCATCGCCAGGTCCAAAGCCCGCTCCGGCAATTGAAAAATGTGCGTGGGCCGATTGTGGCAATCCACACAATCCATCAAGCGATGCTCGCCCTTGGCCAGATCTTCCGGTTTCGCGGGAGCATCAGTGGAGTTGTACACCGTTACTTTGCCGTCCGGTGCCGTGTAGGTTACTTGCGGGATTGTCTGCCGGCGGTCCGTAGCAACGTAATCCATATGGCCCGCGGCGTTGACATGCGCACCGTGAATGCCAACCGTTCCGTTCCAGCTTCGTCCACCGATCTTCACTGAAGCTACCGTCGTAGCCGGCGTATTCTGTTCATCAGTTGCGTATTCGGTGTGAACGAAAAATTTCTGCCCTCCGAACTGTTGCGGCCAATGGCAATGTTCACAGGTGTCGCGCGCCGGCCGGAGCGCTTCCACCGGCGATGGGATCGGCCGAGGATAAGTATGGAACGCCACCGCGAACAGTTGCCGGGTCCCGGAAATCTTCGCCTTCACAAACCACGGCGCTCCCGGCCCGATATGACATTCCACGCACGACACGCGAGCATGCGGCGAGTTCGAATAGGCCGTATATTCCGGCTGCATCACTGTATGGCAGGTCTTTCCGCAAAATGCATCGCTGTCCATGTAGCCGACGGCGTTATAGAGAAACTGGCTTCCGATCACCAGGTTCACGACGGTAGTCAGACATACAAATATCAGCAGCTTCCGCAGATCGCCGCCTTTCGGCACAATCGGACCCGGGTCGCCGGCCAATCGCCGCTTCCGGTTATGAAGCCAGATGCCGATCGGGATCAACCCGAGGCCGCCGAAAAACAAGACCGGCAACACCAGGTTTGCCAAGATTCCCAGATACGGATGAGTCATTTCGTCGCGCCACCAGGAGGGCAGCAGCATGAGCCACAAGATGAATCCTGTGTTAACCAGAACCACCCCGATCAGACTCGTCCAATTACTAGCTAGATATCCAATTGGTAGACGGCGAAACATTCCACACCCCCAGGGGCAATCTCATCGCCAACACAAATCAGTCGATTGGCGCTCCGCAAGGGCTCTTCTAGGCGCGAAAACACCCAATGTCAGCTAGGAGTGGGTAAAATGCCCCAGGTGCGGGGTTGAACAAGTTGGGTTTTATGACCCTTTATGCGCTGGTCGGATGGCTCCGACCGGAAGGCTTACTTGATTAGCTCCAGGCCATGTTGCCCAATGTGTTGCCAACCAATGTAAAGGAATCCCGCTAGCAGCACCAGACTGTAGACGATGGCAATCACAGTGAGAGCTTTGCCGGACTGCCTTACCTGCACATCGCCGTGGTCTTGGTTCGTGCTCGCTCTTCGCATGTTGGCGAAAATAATCACCGTCGTTGCCAGCACTACCCAAAGGATGCAAAAAGTCATGATGGGATTCCTCTAGAATCCGGTGTCAGCATTCTGGAGACCAAATTTCCCGCAGTGGTTTCACGCGTCGCTAGCAGCCTGTGGCAAAAGTCCCGGCAGGCTGAAGCCCAATGCCGTTAAGTTTCTGTGGCGTCCAGACAAAGTATCGAATCCATTGTGGCGCGCACTCCTGCGTGCCGCGTCGGCACTCGTGCCGACGCCTGGTTTGCCCGTTTGCGGGGGCTAAAACAAAACATCTGGCGCTTCCTCAAACAACATAAGCTCTTTAAAATGTCTGTGGTATCAAAGCTTAACGGCATTGGGCTGAAGTCCGCCCCACTTGGTTCCGAACTGTTGATCGATAGGCGTGGCGCAGGCGCTTTCGCCTGCGAACTGGGAGGTAGGGGACTTTTGCCACAGGCTGCTAGTCTAGGGCTCCACTGGCCGTGCTGCCTTTGAATTCCCATCCCTCGGCAAGCGCAGTTCCGCAGGCAAACGCAGTTCAGCAGCAATGATAGCTAGTTGGGTGGTGTTGGGGGAGTCTTCCTCAAATACCACATGACGAATGCCGGCATCCCACACTCTGGAAAGATTATCTTCTCCTTTGCGCGTTACTACCACAAAGCGCTCCGGTTCCGAATCAAGCTGAGCCAGGTTTTGGAATTTGTTCTCGTCGATCACCACCACTCCGTCCAGCCGCAGATTGGGCTGGTCCACTACATATACGCGATGGGTGCCATCGCGCAAGAGCAGGTTGCGAAGCGATTGTGCGTAGTCTGAATCGCGGATGGCTAACTGAACCGTTTTCATTGCAGGCCGCCCAACACACCATGCCTGATGCAATCTGGAAACCAGTCTGGAACGAGCATATAAATCATCTATAATCAGTCGATTAACGGGTCGACCCAGAGCCATATCACGCAACCCACGCGAACGCTTGGGTCTACAACACCCACGCCGATCAAGATTCGGCGATCACGGAACTCCACGTGCTCCGTCAAAAGGTGGACCAAGTTATGATGGAGCCCGGAGTTCCGCTCAAAAAGCATCCGGTTTCGCATCTCGCGGCCAAATGGCAGCGGCCGGAAGTTTTGGAAGCCATCTTCGATCAGCTTTCTGACGCGCTGTTTCTCTACGACAAAAGCTTGCATGTTGTGGGCGTCAACCAAGCTGCCCAACGTCTGTTCGGCATGTTAGCCCAGGAAATGATCGGCAAGCACTGCCAGGAGTTGTTCCACTGCACCTTCTGCGAGCCCGGCTGCGGCATTCTGCAGGGTCTGGGTCAATCCGCTTGTCTTCCGAACGGAACCGTACGTATCCATATGGATAATGGGCGGGAGCGTATGGTGGTGATGCGGACCGTGCAACTGCTGGATCCATCAGGCGAGCTCGAAGGCGTAGTCGCGACCGTTAAAGACGTCACCGACGAAGCCGAACCCGCCGGCCGCCAGATCATCGCCGAATCCCAGGCCATGCGCGAAGTTTTGAATTTTGTCCGGCGCATCGCCATCAGCGAAGCCGGGTCCATACTGATCGAAGGCGAGAACGGCACCGGCAAGGATCTGATCGCTAAAACTTTGCACTACCAGAGCCTGCGCCAATCGGAGCCATTTCTTGCGATCAACTGCGCGGCCATCCCTGAGACTTTGCTCGAAAGCGAGTTGTTCGGCTACGAGAAGGGCGCCTTCACCGATGCACGCGCCCAAAAACGCGGGTTATTCGAGCTGGCCGACAAGGGCACTCTTTTCCTGGACGAAATCGGCGAGATCCCGCTCTCTTTGCAGGCCAAACTGCTGCGCGTGCTGGAAGAGCAGTGCTTCCGGCGGCTGGGCGGCCTGCGCGACATTACGATTGATGTACGCATCATCGCAGCCACCAACAAGAATCTGCGCGAGGCGGTCCGAGAAGGAGCCTTCCGGCAGGATCTTTACTATCGTTTGAACGTGATTCAGCTCATCGTCCCGCCGCTGCGTGACCGGCCGCAGGATATCTTGCCCATGGCGCGGTTCTTCATCGAGCACTACAACGGCAAGTTCAAACGCCAGATTGACGGCATTTCGCCCGACGCCGAGGGCCTGCTGCTGGCGCACGACTGGCCGGGAAATGTGCGCGAGCTGAGGAACGCAATCGAGCGCTCCATGATTCTCGAAGACACGGCCTTCATCCGTCCCGCCAGCCTACCCATTGCGGTGCGTGGCACGGATTCAACGTTCGCCGAGCCAGGTGAACTGGACACGGACGCCATGACCGGCGACGTGATGTCGCTAGTGGAGCAGGAGCGCCGTTTGTTAGTCCAAGCACTCGAAAAAACCGCCGGCAATCAGACCCAAGCCGCAAGATTGTTGCGCATCACGCGCGATACGCTGCGGTACAAGATGAAAAAATTCAATCTGCGCTAGCGATTCGCAACGTGGGGCAGGATGCCATCCTGCGCGCTGCCAACCCGCGCCCACCTCTTCCCCTACGTTAGTGGACCTCCAGATTCGCCCATTTTTGCTCTGGCCTGCTGGATTCTCTCCCAAAGCATGGAATTGGCCTGTGCCATGGGGATTCCATTAGCCTCGAACTCGCGCTCAGTTTCTTCGAGGTACTTGTCGATCTCAGCCTGATGGTCCAGATAAAACGCGATCGCGCCGTAAATCTGAGCAAGCTTCAGCAGCGGGAAATCTTCCTGAATGGCCTCAGGAGAATTACCCTCATTGAAGGAGCACACGACTGAGTCCAGCGAAATTCGCGTCCCGGCCACGTAGTAGCCCCCGTCGCGCTGTTCAACATACTCGCTGTGCATAGACAATCCCTGTCTCAAGTATACGGCGACGCTCGCGTATCGGGGTGTCTCAGGTTGCCGACTGGTTGAAAACTTACATCGCGCCGTCATAAAGTAAGATTCCACTATGCAAGGCCTCATGATGGACTACCCGCTCACGCTCACTCACATTCTGGAACGTTCCGCCAAGCTCTTCCACCGCCAGGAAATCGCGAGCAAAACCCCGCACGGCACGCACCGCTATTCCTATGCCGATTTCTACCGCCGCGCGCATTCGCTTGCGCACGCGCTCGCCCGCCTGGGCGTTCAGCCGGGCAACCGCGTCGGCACGCTCTGCTGGAATAGCTTCCGGCATCTGGAACTGTACTTTGCCATCCCCTGCTATGGCGCCGTGATGCACACGCTCAACCTGCGCCTGCCCCGCGATCAGTTGGCCTACATAATTAATCACGCCGAAGACACGGTCATATTCGTGGATGCATCGCTATTCAACCTGCTCGCACCCATCCGCGATCAGCTCCGCTCCGTAAAACACTTCGTGATCCTTCCAGACCAGGAGCCCCCAGCCGGAGATTACGAACAGTTGCTCGAAGCCTCGCCCACCGAACCATACCCCTGGCCGCGCCTCGACGAAAACGCTGCCGCCGCAACTTGCTACACTTCCGGAACCACCGGTAATCCCAAGGGCGTTCTCTACACGCATCGCGCCTTATTCCTGCACAGCTTCGCGCTCGCCATGACCGACACTTTCGCGATCTCCGAACGCGACACCATCCTACAGATTGTGCCAATGTTTCACGCCAACGGCTGGGGCATCCCGTTCACCGCCGTGATGACCGGAGCGCGTATCGTTTTCACCGGCCGCGACCTTCAACCTGCAGATATCGCGGGCCTGATTCAAAATGAGCGTGTGACCTTCACATCCGGCGTCCCGACCATCTGGATGAACCTGTTTGGCTACCTCGAAACTCATCCGCACGATCTTTCTTCGCTCCGGATGGTGGTCTCGGCCGGCTCCGCCATGCCCCGCCAATTAGTGGAATGGTACGAAAAGAAGTACGGAGTTCATTTCCGCCTGGCCTGGGGCATGACCGAAACCACTCCCATCGCAACATTCATGGCGGTCAAGAAACACTTGGAGAGTTTGGCGGAAAAAGAGCACTTCGATCTTCTCGCCCGCCATGGTCTCCCTGTCGCAGGCGTGGACATCCGCATCGTGGATGCCGAAGGCGTGGAAATCCCCTGGGACGGCACTACTATGGGCGAATTACAAACTCGCAGTCCGTGGGTCACCAGCGGATATTACAACGATCCGCGCGGCGACGAATCCTTTTCCGAGGGATGGTTCCGCACCGGCGACGTGGCCACCATCGATCCGGAAGGCTACATGCAAATCATGGATCGCACAAAGGATCTAGTGAAAAGCGGCGGCGAATGGATCTCGAGCGTGGACCTGGAAAATGCCATCATGGCGCATCCCAAAGTGATGGAAGCTGCGGTCATCGCGGTGTTCCATCCCAAATGGCAGGAGCGCCCGCTCGCTTGCATCGCGCCCTTCGAAGAATACCGCGGCCAAATCTCGAAACAGGAGATTCTGGATTTCCTGGCTGGTAAAATCACTAAGTGGTGGCTGCCCGACGACATTGTGTTCGTCGACGCAGTGCCGAAAACCAGTGTCGGCAAGTTCAACAAGCGCGTCCTCCGCGAGCAGTTCAAGGATTACATTTTGCCGGGCGCCGAGAGTGACTTTCGATGACCTACCCCGATCTGATATCCACTTTGGGCCGTACGCCGCTGGTTGAGCTCGCCCGTCTGGCGAAGAATCTGCCCGGCCGCGTATTCGCAAAATTGGAAATGCGGAACCCCTGTGGCAGCGTGAAGGATCGCGTCGGGGCCGCGCTGATCCAGGATGCGGAAGCGCGCGGCATCTTGAAGCCTGGCATGACCGTCGTCGAGGCCACCGGTGGAAATACGGGCGTTGGACTGGCTTTCGTCGCAGCCATCCGAGGCTACGCCATTATCCTGACCATGCCCGAGACCATGTCGGTGGAGCGCGTGGCGTTGCTCCGGCAGCTCGGTGCAAGAGTGGTGCTCACACCCGGCATCCTCATGAATGACGCCGTCGCGCGAGCGGAGCAGATCGCAAGAGAACTCCCCGGCGCCATCATTCTTGATCAGTTTAAGAATCCCGCGAATCCCGAGATCCACCGTAGAACCACGGCCGTCGAAATCTGGGAAGACACTCAAGGCTCGGTGGATTCATTCGTTTCCGCCGTTGGCACCGGCGGAACGATCACCGGCGTGGGCGAGGTACTCAAAGCGCGTAAGCCGGGCGTTCGCGTGATCGCTGTGGAGCCAGCCAACTCCGCGATCCTTTCCGGAGGCCCTGCGGGGAATCATCAGATTCCGGGAATCGGTATTGGATTCATTCCGGATGTGTTGAACCGTTCCATTCTCGATGAAGTGATCCCGGTGACTGATGCGGACGCGTTCGCGTGCGCGAGACGTTTGGCTCGTGAAGAAGCGATTATAGCTGGAGTTTCTTCCGGCGCCGCGGTACATGCCGCGCTCGCCATAGCAAGCCGGAAGGAAAGTGCCGGAAAAACTATCGTCGTGATCCTGGCCGATACCGGCGAACGATATATCACGACAAAATTATTCTCGCGAGAAGAAACGTCTTTTGATCGTCAACCCATCTTGAAAGGCCAACTGCTGGAACTCAGGCCCCTTCGGCAGGAAGATTTTGAACAGCTCTACCGAGTGGCCTCTGATCCACTCATCTGGTCGCAGCACCCGTCCAAAGTCCGTTACCAGGAAGATGTTTTCCGTGCGTTTTTCCGCGAGGCGCTGGAATCCGGCGGCGCCTTGATCGCCATCGATTCGAAAGACGGCCGCGTCATCGGATCTTCGAGGTTTCACGGCTACGACGAACAAAAGAGTGAGGTCGAAATCGGCTGGACGTTCTTAGCCAGGTCCCATTGGGGCGGCCAATATAACGGGGAGATGAAGGAGCTCATGCTGCGGCACGCCTTCCAGTTCGTCACCAACGTTATCTTTGTGATTGGCCCGCAGAATATTCGATCGCAGAAAGCAGTTGAAAAAATTGGCGGCGTCCACGCTGGCTCCAGGCCCGACGGCAATGTCGTCTATCGAATCACGCAGGTCTGATTTCGCCTAATTCTCCACGCACAAACCAGAAGCGATCCCAACCCGATTCCAATCACCGGCATCGTCCCAGGCTCTGGGACCGCTTGCACTTCAAAAGCGAATGATGAAACTGTGGTCTCCGGATTGAGCAGAAACGCATGTGATTGGCCATTCAACAAACCCTCGCCAACTATCTCGCCCGAGTTGTTGATCCCATAAGCCTCCAGCAACTCCCAACCCGACCCGCTTGGAATCAGCGTGTTCAGATCCAGCATCGCGCCGTTCATGTAGATAAACGCGTGAGCGTCGCTAACTCCGGCTACCCAACTATAGCCAACCACGGTGCCGCTGTCATTGATCCCGTAAGCGTAGCTACTTCCTCCGCCGAGACTCCCGAGGTCGGTCATCACGCCGCCCACGTCGAGGAATGCGTTTTCATATCCGCTCGAAAGGCTGGCGTGGCCCACCACCTCGCCGCTGCTGTTGACAGCGGTTGCGTAACTATTATTTCCACCGAACGTGCCCAGCTCTTCCATGCCACCGGTAGACGTCCAGACGAAACCGCGGAACATCCCATTTCCAATGTTCCCGTACCCAACTACAGTGCCCGCGTCGTTGATGCCGTATGCCGCGCTCCAATTACCGCCCGGCAGGACGCCCAGATCGCTAGTAGTTCCGTTTGCAAGTAGAAACGCGTGGCCGTCTCCGCCGACTATCGCGCCCGCATCGTTAATTCCCATGGCGTAAATCCCCGCGCCCAAATCTGTGGTCTTGGAGCCATTCCAAATCTCACCGTGCGCTTGGCCGTTTACATAAGAAGTTCCCACAACCGTGCCCGACGAGTTGATTCCATACGCGTACGTATCCGTGGCGCCGGCCAGCCCCGGGAGACTCTGCATCGCGCCATTGGATGAAAAAGCTCCGATATCGCCCGATAACGTCTCACCCCAGCCAACCGCAGTCCCAGAGCTGTTGATCCCAAACGCCACGGTGGAAGAGCCACCCAGGTTGCCCAAATCCGTGACGGAGTAAATGTCGGCTTGGAGAAGCCCGGCAAAAAGAAGTAGAAGCACAGCAGCTGGTCGCACTGAGATCACCTCGAATGTTTATCGAATCCAAGTATCCCGCCGGGCCCGCAAACTAAGAAGCTCCAGTAGTCCCATTTCCTAGCTTCAATTTTTCTGGTACCCAGTGGCTATTCCAAAACAATTTCGAGAGATATTCCCCACCGCCGGAAGGAATAGCCGTTGCCGCCTGCCGCCTGCGCCCTGCCGCCTGCGCCCCGCCTCCCGCCTGTTGTAGTGTGGTGCCATGCCCACGGATCCATCGATTCTGACTGAAGTTGAACACCTGCGCGAGCTGAACGATATCGAACGAGCCGCCCTGGCCGAGCGCATCGATCTACTGCGCTACGCCGCCGGAGAAACCATTTTCAGCTTCGGCGATCCCGGCAACGCGCTCTATATCGTCCGCTCCGGCGAAGTTGAAATCTTCCTGCGAAACGACGAAGGCGAGAAGATCCTGCTCGAAACCTCGCAGCCGGGCGATGTATTCGGAGAAGTGTCGATGTTGGATAATGGGCCTCGGACCGCCTGGGTAGCAGCCGTCTCGGCCGTCGAAGTATTCCGCATCGACCGCACGCATTTCGTGGATTATATCCGCCAGTATCCACCCGCCGCGCTCCACCTTCTAAGCGTTGCGGCCCGGCGCCTCAGAAGGACGGATGAGGTGATTCGTCACACCGTCACGCGCAACGTCAATGAAGTCGCCGACGAACAGGGAACCGTCTTAACGCGAATCGCCGATGCTGTGCCTGGCCTCACCGGAAGCTTGCCATCCATGCTGTTTCACGCCCTCTTCTTTGCGTCTTGGATAATTGTCAACCTCAGCATCGTCCGAACTTTGAAAGTCTTCGATCCCTACCCGTTCGAGTTCATGTCTGTGATCGTATCGCTGGAAGCCATCTTCCTGACCTTATTTGTCCTCACCAGCCAGAACCGCCAGCGCGCGCGCGACCGCATCCGCTCCGACATTGAGTTCCAATCCAGCATCAACACGGAAACCAAGATTGCCTATCTACACGAAAAGATCGACCGCCTGACGGAAGGCCACTACCAACTGCTAGAAAACACCCAAAAGCTCTTATCCAAAACCGACCGCTAAGAACGAGAAACCAGAAACGAGAAACCAGAAACCTATTTCGGGCCCCACGGATCATACGTGCCCACGCTCCAAACATGTCCTTCCGGATCGCGGCAAGTAAAATCCCGCCCACCGTAGCCTTGATCTTCAATCTCCCGCACGATCACCGCGCCAGCCTTCTTGACACGCTGATAGACCTCATCCGCGTCGGCCACCACCAAATATTCGCTCCGAGTTTCCATCCCGCCAATCTCGTCGGGTTGCGTCATATACCGTGGCGATTCGTTATTCCGGATCGAACCCAGCATGATCATCCCGCCTCCCAGCGTCAGTTCCGCATGCTGAATGGTTCCGTCCGGCCCCGGATACACGGCATGCCGCGCAAAGCCCAGGACGTCGCATAGCCATTCAATAGCCGCGGGCGCATTGCGATAACGCAGCCCACAGATAACAGAACTTCGTGTTTGATCGTTCTCAGACATACCGCAAGTATGTCAAAGCAGCGGCGAGATGTATTGTAAAAATCCGAAAGCACCTAACGAGAAACGAGAGACGGCCTTTAGGCAGCCGTCTTCTCCAGCGCCAGCGCCTGCTCGCGTTGCCACCGGAGCCGTCCTTGCCACTCCTGGTAGAGCGTACTGAACCCGGCCCAATAATACCCAACCACGAAAAGCAGCAGAAACGGCACGGCCGCGAAGTTCCAGGTCTGGATCGCGAACGCCACCATATACACAAAGTAGCTGCCCACCGCCAGTTCCGCGTATGGGAGCCATCCGCTGCGGCGGCGATAACGCGCGTGCTCAATCTTCACCTTGCGGTCGCCCAGCGCGTACTTGGGCGTGCGCGCGAAGGCGGTCTGGATCCCGAAAATCGCCTCCAGCACCGCCTTAGTATTGATCACCGTCAATGCAATCCCGGCCGCCATCAACGCCGGCATCAGCAAGATCGACCGCATCCAATTCTTGGGATAAAGCTGTTGCTGGGCGGCCAGATAGAACGCCGAAATCGACCAGAAAGACGCAATGATCAGCGGCATATCGATGGTCAACATCTGGAACCATCCCATGTAAAACCGCACGATCATCACCGGCAGCATCAGCCCTGACACAATCAACATCAGCGGGTAAGAGATATTGGGGGTCAGGTGGAAAAATGCTTCCAACTTCACCCGCAGCGGAATCTTCGCCCGCATAATCTGGGGCAGCAGCTTAATGGCAACTTGCGTCAGCCCCTTGGCCCAACGCGATTGCTGCACTTGGAATCCATAGGTGTCAACCGGCAGCTCCGAGGGACAGTCAACGCTCGGAACGTACACGAATCGCCAGCCCTTGAGTTGCGCCCGGTAGCTCAAATCGGAATCTTCCGTCAACGTATCATGCTGCCAGCCGCCCGCGTCTTCAATCATCGTGGCCCGCAAGATCCCGGCCGTGCCGTTGAAATTGAAAAATAGCCCGCCGCCGCAGCGCGCGCCATGTTCAATCACAAAGTGGCCGTCCAGCAGCATGGCTTCCACTTCCGTCAGCAAACTGTAATACCGGTTCAGATAACTCCAGCGCGTTTGCACCACTCCCACTCCCGGATCGGCGAAATAGTGCACCGTGCGCGTCAGAAAATCGCGTGGCGGAATGAAATCGGCGTCAAAAACCGCGATCAGCTCACCCGTCGCCGTGCGCATCCCTTCCTGCAGGGCCCCGGCCTTGAAGCCATGCCGGTTGGTGCGATGCAAATATTCGATCGGCACGCCTGCCGCTTGATATTCGCGAACCAGGTTTTCGGTGAAAGCGTGGGTATCGTCAGTGGAATCGTCCAGCACCTGAATCTGCAATAGGCCCTTCGGATATTCCATCTTGCTCACTTCTTCGAGCAGCCTCTCCACTACGTAGCGTTCGTTATAAATCGGAAGCTGCACCGTTACTTTCGGAAGGCTCTCAAACTGGAACGGTGGCGCCACCAGGATGTTCTTCTTGTGCTTCATGTACCGCCGGATCATCTCGTAGCGGTGGCACCCATACACCGAAAGAATCACTAGCAGCAGGAAATACGGAACCAGCAGCGCCCAGTCGAAAAACTCCAGACGGTGCACGCCTGCGAAAGTATCATCAAAAAACGAATGTACGAATTGATTCGTCGATGATGCCAGCAGAAATGCGGGAGAACCAGTTAGTGTCATGGAAGCAGCCCCAACGAACGTAGGACGTTCAATCCCATTAGACTGCTACAGTTCGTCCTCAATATTTTACCGCATTCAGGCGTGGGGCAGTTTGTAACCTGCCCCACGTGAACTTCAGTTTCTCCAGCTATCCAAATCCGCGCCCTTCGGCGCCATGCTTCGCATATGCGCGGCGAAGATCGGCAAGTAGTAGGCAAACAGGTTGACCCCGTCCGGAACCTTGCCCGCATAGCAATGCGGTTCATTGTTGCCGAACTCGAAGGAACCGCCGTAGTAGGGCCCCTTTCCTGGAAGCTTGGTGCTCTCCAAGAAAGTCTCCAATCGATGCGATGCGGCATCCAGGTAGAACGTATCCTTGGTCCCCATGGTGACGTGCAGCTTGCCGATCAACTTGGGACCCAGGCGCTCCCAGTCCTTCTGTAACAGCGCCGTCAGATCGAAGTGTTCCTCCCAGTATTTCGCGACTTCGGGATCGATAACGCCCGTTTCGGAATCCCAAAGCTTGGCGGGATAGCCATCCTGGCCGGCCGGACCGAAGGTAGCGTGAAACGCATCCATCTGTCCTCCGGATCGGCCTCGCGTGCCTAGCGCGGCTTCTTGCAAACTGAACTGTTCCATCGTCGCCAGAACGTGATCGTTCGGCAACCGCCCCAGGGGTTTCGGAATGCGAGCGAACGGACCCTCATCATAATAAGCATTCTTGTCGGCATATACATTCACCAACTGGAATGCATGGAAATCCACCGGGTCCGGGCAGAAGCCCCACGCGCCTCCGAAGTAGTCCGGGTAGAAGATCTGTTGCGCCAGCGTCATCCAGCCGCCTGTGGAGCCGCCAAATACAACGCGCGCCCACGGCTCCCCGATCGCCCGAAACTCCCGCTCCACCACTGGGTACAGTTCCTCGGTCAAAGCGTCTCCATAGGGACCCATATTGGCCGTGTTCACGCCGTAGGAATCGTCATAATACGGCGTCGGATGCTGCGTCACCACGATCAGCATCCGCGGCAGCCGGCCGGAGGTCCAATCCTGGTAGAACTGATACGCAATTTCCGCCGAATGCCGCGCGCCGCCTTTCAAGTCCGGCGTCGGTGGAGTCTCGCGGAATCTGAAAAAGTCGCCCCCGAAATGGCCCTGCATGAACGCTATTGGATAGCGCTGTTGGGGATGCTCGTCAAATCCTTCCGGAACCAGCACTAGGGCGCTGACGCGCATGGGGCGGCCCCAGAATTTCGTGAGTAGCTTGCTTTCTATGCTGACCCGGCGCACATACTTCGTATCCTTGGGCGGCGTGATCGGTGGAATAACTTCCGTCAAGTTGATGGCGGTCTGGGTGTCCGCGCCAATCTCGACGCGTTGCGGCTTGCTGTAAAGATTGCCCGGCGAGACGTTCCACTGCTGGCCTTCGCCTTGATCCATGTGCAGTTTCACCGCGTGTCCGTCGGCCCGATGAAATGTTTCATAAACGTTGAGCACTGCCTGGATGTTATATGTGCCAGGCGGGAGATCGCGCAGGCTCCTTAGGGGGCTGCCTAAAACAGCGTGGTCCAGATGAACAGGCTCTCCAGGCTTCCAATCGTCCACGTCCATGCCGAAGACCTGTTGGGTGCTCAGGCCGAAGCCGATCTGAAGCCGCGGCTCGCCTTCCAGGTTCTTGGATACTGCGACCAGCAGCCGGCCGTCGACGGAGGAGGGCGCTGCCGAAGATGGGAACCGTACTTCAAAATCAGGCGCCGCCGCGAGAGACCCGGCCAGAAGTACGAAGCAGACTGCGAATCGCATAGCGCACATTGTAGCAGCGTGGGGCAAGATGCCATCCTGCGGCGGGTTACCAACCCGCCTGCTTTCCGCCGATCGTGCCAATCGGCGCGCAGGTTAACAATTAGGTTAACAACCGGCCCCACAGCACGCGCGTGCTAAACTCACTGATCAAAGCCCTCCATGCTGTTGCCCTATTTGCACCGCGTAGCTGCGCGTGAAAATCTCTCTTCGGACGACGCCCGGCTCGCCATGTTGGCCATTCTGAGCGGGGAAGCAACCACTCCTCAGATCGCCGCGTTCCTGATCGGCCTTCGAACCAAGGGCGAGACGTCGAACGAACTACTGGGCTTTGCGTTGGCGATGCGGGAAAAAGCAGCGCGCGTGGATGCAGGCCCCGAGCCTCTGCTCGACACCTGCGGAACGGGCGGGGACGGCGGCCGGACGTTCAACATCTCGACAATTGCGGCCTTCGTGGCGGCAGGTGCTGGCGTGCGCGTGGCCAAGCACGGAAACCGCTCGCTCTCAAGCGCCTGCGGGAGCGCCGACATTCTGGAAGCGTTCGGAATTCAGATTTCGATTTCGCCTGAGCACGTAGGACAATCCATCCGCGAAGTCGGCATCGGATTTCTGTTCGCCCCGCTGTTTCATCCCGCCATGAAGCACGCGCAGCCGGCACGGCTCGAATTGAAGATGCGGACGGTATTCAATCTTCTCGGCCCGCTGACCAATCCTGCGGGAGCCACGCGGCAATTGATCGGCGCGCCATCCCTCCAGGCTGCCGAGTTGATGGCCCAGGCGCTAGTGGGTCTCAAACCCGAACGCGCGTTTGTGGTGCATGGCTCGGACGGCCTGGATGAAGTGACCACTACGGGCCCCACGGCGGTTTTCGAGGTGACGCGCCAAGGAGTAAGCAGGCTGGAGTGGAGCCCATCAGACTTCGACGTTCCCGAGGCCAGCTCCGCGGACCTCGCAGGCGGCGATAGGGTAGTGAACTGCCGGATTGCGACGGCCATTCTGCAAGGCCAACGCGGCGCGCACCGCGACATCGTCCTGGTGAACGCCGCCGCCGCATTGGTAGCCGCCGGAGTAACAAATGATCTGCACGAAGGAATCGAGCGTGCAGCCGAGTCAGTGGATTCCGGCGCAGCGCGGAAAAAGCTCGACCACCTCGCATCGTTCACCACCGCCCCCGAACGAGAAACGAGAAACGAGAAACGAGAAACGAAGAACTAGAAACCAGAAACCAGTACATAGTCCGCAAGCTGATTCATATCATCAACAACTAAATCCGGCGGGTCCTGTTCAAAACTCTCCGGCTGAAACCCGTAAGAGACCCCGCACGCTCTCACCTTCGCGTTGCGCGCCGTCCGTACGTCCACGCCGCTGTCTCCCACCATGATGGCGCGGTCGCGCGATATTCCGCTTTCTTCCAGCAGCTTCTGGATGCCGATCGGGTCCGGTTTTTTCTGTTCGAAGCTGTTGCCGCCGTAAACCTGAAAAAAATGGCCGCCTAATCCAAGCCCCTCCACGATGGCGCGGCTGAACCGCACCGGCTTGTTGGTAAGCACGGCCATCTTAGCGCCGCCTTCGAGCATTCGATCGAGCCCCTCCTTCACGCTCGGATACAGCCGCGTGTTGTCGAGCATGTGGTCGCGATAGTAGCCCAGGAAGTATTCGAGAGCGCGCTGAACATCGGCTTCGCTAGCGTCCGGCCCCAAGGCGCGCCGCATCAGGACCGGAGCGCCATTGCCAACGTAAGAAGCCACCAGTCCCTCGGAAATAGGCGCCAGATTCATCAGCCCGCGAGCGGCGTTCACCGAGTGGACCAGGTCCAGCTTCGAATCCACTAGCGTGCCATCCAGATCGAAGATCAGCAAATTCATTCGTGCCGTACCTTGGGAGCGTCAGCGTGCTCAGACCCGGTGTGCTCAGACCATGCCTTTCTCACTTTGTCTTTCGTATCCCGGAACGCGTCTTTCACCTCCCGCGGCGTAAGAACGGCGAGTATGTTGGATGCATCCAGCATGTACGGCATCAGCTTCGAATCCAGCACCGAGCGCGGCGGTGGCGAGGGCGCGAAGGCCAACAACACGGTGATTAGCGCCACTGCCATAACCACGCCGCGTATGAATCCAAAGCCCGCACCCAACAGCCGATCCAACCACGATAAGCCGATCCACTTGAAGAGCCTGGCCAGCAACTGGCCGATAATTGCCCCGATCAACACCACGCCAATAAAAATGACGAAGAACCCGACCAAGTTGGCGATCGCGCGGGAACTCACGTAATCCAGCACATATGCCGCCGCGATGCCATAACACCAGAAGCCCAGGAAGATTCCAAAAATTGTGGCAATGAAGCCAACCCCGACGCGGGCGAATCCGGCCGTGAAACCCGAGATTATCGAAAAGCCGATTACCAGCACCAGGAGAATGTCGATCCAGTTCACAGCGGCTTCCCCGTCAGCACCGTGAAAGCTTCGCGGTATTTTTCGCTCGTCCGCTGAACAACATCAGCCGGAAGTCCCGGCGCAGGCGGCTGCTTGTTCCAATGAATGGATTCCAGGTAATCCCGAACGTACTGCTTGTCGTAGGAGGCTTGCGGTCCTCCTGGCTGATAGCTCGCGCGAGGCCAGAAGCGCGAAGAATCCGGCGTCAGCACCTCATCGGCCAGAACCAATTGATCACCGATGAACCCGAACTCGAACTTAGTATCGGCAATGATGATGCCGCGCGTTTCGGCATATTTCGCAGCGCGCGAATAAACCTGCAGCGTCAGCGCGCGGACGCGGCTAGCCAGCTCTGCGCCTAACTGCGCCGCTGCCGTCTCAAACGAAATATTTTCATCGTGGTGGCCGGATTGCGCCTTGGTTGCCGGCGTGAACACCGGCTCAGGAAGCCGGTCGCTCTCGCGCAGCCCGGCCGGAAGCGGAATGCCACAGATGCTCCCGTCACGGCGGTAATCTTTCCAACCGGAGCCCGAGACATAGCCCCGCGCAACGCACTCCACTTCCAGCATCCTCGCGCGCCGCACCAGCATCGACCGGCCCTCCAGCTGATCGCGAAATGGACGGAAGCCGGCTGGGTAGTCAGCGACATCAGCCGACACAAAATGGTTCGGCACTACGTCGCGCAATAGATCCAGCCAGAAGATAGTGAGCTCGGTCAGCACGCGGCCCTTGTCCGGAATCGGAGTTGGCAATACGTAATCGAAAGCCGAAAGCCGGTCCGTCGCGACAATAATTAGGAAATCTCCAGCGTCATAGATGTCCCGGACCTTGCCGCGCGCGATGGGCTGGATACCGCTCAGGTTGGTTTCAAACAGGGGTTCCAATACTTAGTGTTATCACGTAACGGTAACGGCTGCCACGCTCTTCGTAAAATTTTCTTGAGTTAGCGATAGGCTAGCAACTATAGATCAATCACTTACAGATGGCCTTCGCCGTGCCGTAGATCCCACGAAGGAGCAACACCAAATATGAATTGGGACAGAGTAGAAGGCAACTGGAAACAGTTGAAGGGCAAAGCCCGCGAGAAGTGGGGCAAGCTCACCGATAGTGACTTCGAACAGATTGCCGGCAAGAAAGATCAACTGATTGGGCGTATTCAAGAGCGCTACGGAATCAGCAAAGACGAAGCGCAGAAGGAAGCCGACGAGTGGGTGAAGGCGCAAGCCATCGACGACCGCGAAGCGCCTCTGCACACTTCAGGCCGTCCCTAGCGCTCTGCCATCTTAGTCCTCATTGAACATTGGGCCGCCCGTGGTGCAGGTCCCCGACCTGCGACTGGCGGCCTCTTTTTTGGATGGCTCCAACTATACTGGGGAGTTGCGGCTTTCCATCCTAATTCCCGTCTATAACGAGCGCACTGTAGTAGAACGAAGTCTGGCCCAGGTGCTGGCCGCGCCGCTTCCCGAGAACATGGATCGGGAGCTGATCGTTGTGGACGATTGTTCCACCGACGGAACCGCCGCCATTCTGGACCGCATGGCATCCCAGGAACCCAGTATCCGCCTGATTCGCAAGAGCGTGAACCAAGGCAAGGGCGCGGCGGTACGCACCGCAATCGAATACGCATCCGGCGATTTCTGCCTGGTGCAGGACGCCGACCTGGAATACGATCCTTCCGAGTATCCGCGCCTTTTGCGCCCCCTGTTGGACGGGAATGCCGACGCGGTGTTCGGCTCCCGCTATTTAGTGGACGAGCAAACTCGCGTGCTGCCCTTTTGGCATTCGATGATCAACAAATACCTGACGCTGCTCTCCAACATGTTCTGTAATCTGAATCTCACGGACATGGAAACCTGCTACAAAGTATTCCGCACAGATCTGCTCAAGAGCATCCCCATCCGCTCTGACCGCTTCGGATTCGAGCCCGAGATCACCATGAAAGCCGCCAAGCGCAAGCTGCGCATCTACGAAGTACCCATCAGCTATCATGGCCGCACCTATGAAGAAGGCAAGAAGATCGGCTGGAAGGATGGCGTGAAAGCGCTGGGCGTGATCCTGCATTTCTGGCTGATTGACGACCTGTACGTCGAGCCCTACGGGCGCGCGTTTCTGAACAATCTCACGGGTACGCCTCAATATCTGACCTGGCTGGCGCGCGTGCTGCGCCCCCACTTGGGTGATACGGTACTGGAATTGGGGGCCGGAATCGGCAACATCACCGGGCGGCTGATGGGCCGCAGGCTGCACTACGTAGCGGCTGAGAAAGATCCGCTCTATCTGCACGCGCTGCGGAACCGGTTCTTGCGTACTCCCAACGTCTCGGTGCTCCAGCTTGACCCGGACCGGCCAGATGATTTCGAAAACGCCGGCGGCCCGTTTGATACTGTGTTGTGCGTGAACGTTCTGGAATATGCAGCTGACCCGGGGATGGTAATCGAGTGCGCGGGCAGGGTCTTGAAACCTGGAGGGTCCATGGTGGTCTTGACGCCGCAGAGCCCCGCGCTATATGGCAGCTTGGATCGAACGCTGGGACATCGGCGCCGCTTCAGCCGGACGGAGCTCCAAGCATTGTTGGACAAACACGGATTTGCCATCAAGCGTATTTACCAACTCAATAAAATTGGCACGCCAGGCTGGTGGCTGTATGGAAAGGTGCTGCGCCGCAAACACATCGGCAAACTGATGTTGAAAATTTTCGACAAGACAGTTTGGTTTTGGCGGTGGGTGGAGGGCTTGATGCCGTGGCCGGGATTGTCGCTGGTTGTGGTGGCCAACAAGGAATAAGAGCGTGATTCCGCCTATCGCAATCAAGCATGCAATCTGCAATGAAGTATATGAGCAATGGCCGTTCGAGAAGGCCTGCGCGAGCATCCGGCGAATCGGATACTCGGGGATAGAAATCTCGCCGTTCACGCTCGCCGAGCGGCCTGGAGAGATATCCGCCGCTGACCGCAAGCGTTATCGTGAGATCATTCGAAACGAAGGATTGACCTTCGCCGGCCTCCATTGGCTGATGGTGTCGCCGAAGGGGCTGCACGTCACTACGCCGGATGGGGAACTGCGCGAGCGAAGCTGGCGGCATATTCTGGAATTGATCGATCTGTGCGCGGACTTGGGCGAAAACGGCGTAATGGTTTTTGGATCGCCCAAGCAACGCTGTGCAGTAGATGGATTGAGCCCCGCGGAAGCCACCAAAAACTTCACCGATGGCCTCGCGAGTGTCGCCTCCCATGCCGAGGACCGCGGCGTTACCATCCTGGTGGAAGCGCTTCCCATCGGCCAGTGCGACGTTATCACGACCCTCAAAGAAGCAGCCGAAGTCGTGAATCAGCTGAACAGCCCGCCGGTGCGAACCATGTTCGATACGCATAACGCAATCGACGAAGTTGAACCGCATGCAGTTTTAGTGGATCGCTACTTCGATCTGATCCGCCACGTGCACATCAATGAATTGGATGGGCGACATCCCGGTACCGGTAGCTACGATTTCAAACCGGTTTTCGACACTCTACAGCGGCGCGGCTACCGGCACTGGGTGTCGCTCGAAGTATTCGACTTCACTCCCGGCCCCGAGAAGATCGCGGAAGACGCGTTGCGTTTCATCGAAAAAGAAATCGGGCGATCCATAGTATGAAGAACTACGTGGTGACCGGCGGAGCGGGCTTCATCGGGTCGGCTTTAGTGCGCGCCCTGCTGGCTCGTGGCGATGGACAAGTACGCGTCATCGACAACCTGCTCACAGGCCATGAGAAGAATCTGGAGGAAGTTCGATCGCGCATCATGTTTCACCACTCGGATATCCGCGATTACAGCGCGGTTGCCGAAGCGCTCAAAGGCGCCGAGGTCGTATTTCACCTGGCCGCGATACCATCCGTCCCGCGCTCAATCCGCGAGCCGGTCCCTTCGCATGAAGTGAATGTCGACGGCACGTTCAACGTTTTCCGGGCCTGCGCGGAGGCCAAGGTTGGGCGCGTGGTGTACGCAGCTTCGTCATCCGCGTACGGCGATACCGACGTATTGCCCAAAGTGGAAAGCATGCTTCCCCATCCCAAATCGCCGTACGCGGTGCAGAAGCTGCTCGGCGAATACTACGCCTCCGTGTTCCACTCCTCATTCGGCCTGGAAACGGCGTCGCTGCGTTTCTTCAATGTGTATGGCGAGCGGCAGGACCCGTCCAGCCCTTACTCCGGTGTACTTTCACTCTTCATGCGGGCGTTGATCGAACGGCGCTCGCCAATCATATTCGGCGACGGTGAGCAAACTCGCGATTTCACCTACGTGGAAGACGTAGTAGGTTTGTGTTTGAAAGCCTCGGACGCGGCCGGCGTAGCGGGCAAAATGTACAATGCCGGCAATGGCGGACGATACTCGCTGAATCATATATGGGAGCTGCTGCAGAAGATCGAAGGAGTTTCCCTGCCGCCACGGTACGCTCCGCCGCGCGAAGGCGACGTGCATGATTCCCAGGCCGATACCACTGCGGCGCGCCGCGATCTCGGCCACGATCCGCAGTATACGCTGGAGCAGGGGCTGCGAAGAACGTTGGCGTGGTATCGAGGATCATGTTGAGCATCATTCGCGACACTATTCGAAAAATCCCAAAGAGCAAAGTGGCAACCTACGGCGATGTCGCGAGAGCCGCCGGATTTCCCGGCTGCGCGAGGCAAGTAGTTTGGGCTCTTCGCAACGCCCGGGGCCTGCCGTGGCATCGAGTTCTCGGAGCAGGCGGCAAGATCCTGTTGCCGGGTGAATCCGGGCTGGAGCAGCGAGTGCGCCTGGAGACCGAA
>JBEKJJ010000095.1:0-27673 GCA_050011295.1 Bryobacteraceae bacterium | reverse complement strand
CGATGAATCCGCCTCCACCGATGCTGACCAACACATCGGTCACGTCCGGTAAATCTTCCACGATCTCAACCCCAACCGTCCCCTGCCCGGCCATCACCAGCGGATCGTCGAACGGGTGTACGGAAATCCAGCCGTCATTTTCATATTTCGCGATCTCCCGGAAAGCTTCTTGGACTCTTGGCACCAGGACCACTTCCGCGCCATAGCCTCGCGTGGCATCCACATAATTGCGTGGCGTTTTTTCCGGCATCACAATCACGGACCTAAGTCCAAGCTCCTTGGCGGCGTAAGCAACCGCTTGCGCATGATTCCCTCCACTGACGGCCACCAGACCGCGGCCGCGCCGGTCCTCCGGGAGGCTCAACACTTTGTTGAATGCTCCGCGAACCTTGAACGATCCTGTTTTCTGAAACAGCTCCAGTTTGAGATACACTTTGGCGCCTAGCCGATCGCTCAGCGCCTGACTTGTAACCAGCGGCGTTCTTTTCACGCGCCCTTGAATTCGCTGGCGGGCGCTCTGTATATCGTCGAGGTTTAGCATTACGGGCGCTTGGAAAGGTCGCGAATGAGGATATCTTTGAAACGGAAGTTGCCGTGGCCGCCCGAATGAAGTTGTAACGCAATGCCGCCATCGGAGCCGAACGGCTTGGGATCGGTGTAATCCACCATCTGGATTCCATTCAAACGCGCGACGTAACGATTGCCTTCCACTTTCAACAGATATTCGTTCCAATCGTCAGGCCGGATGACGGTTTCGTTTTCCGGCGCCGGCCAGATCAGCCATTGGCGGCCGACGTCATAGACTCCAGCCGTATGGTGACCGATGTTGCAATCGATCTCAAACTGCGGGCCTTGCACCACGTCCGCGGTCCCGGGCTTGAACTCGGCGTGGAAAAAGACGCCGCTGTTGCCGTCGCCTTCGCATTTGAATCGCAGAGACAGGTGAAAATCTTTGAAGTTCTTCTCGGTCCGCAGATAGCCGTATTCCTTGGTGGCGGCCACGCCGTGGATGGTCCCGTCTTCCACGTCCCATTTTTCATTTCCGATTTTCACCCAGCCAGTGAGGTCGTGGCCGTTGAATAAGGGAACCCAGTCTTCTCCGGGAGCTCTGGGCTTGGGAGTCTGAGCGGAGAGAGTCGCGGCCACGAGCAACAAACCGAGCCGCGACAAACCGAGCCGCGACCGGAAGGGAGCGAAATATTTGCGCATCCCCCTATTCTGCCCCTAACTCCACCCGGATTTGTGAAGCGATCCGGTTGGCGAAGCTTTCCACGCGCTCCAGATCGGGTCCTTCCACCATCACTCGCGCCAGCGGCTCGGTCCCGGAGAAGCGAACCAACACGCGTCCGGCATCTCCAAAAGAGGCTTCAGCCGCGCGGATCTCGGCAGTAACACCCGGCAAGTCAGCCAAGGGTTTTCGATCGCGCACACGCACGTTCACCAAACGCTGGGGATAAACTTTCAGCTCGCGAGTCAACTCGTCCAGGCCCGCGCCCGCCTGCCGCATTACTTCAAAAACTCGCAGCGCCGTCAGCATACCGTCGCCGGTGGTGGCGTACTTGTGAAAGATTACATGCCCGGATTGTTCGCCGCCCAAAGCCGCGTCGCGGCGTAGCATTTCTTCGAGAACATATTTATCTCCCACCGGCGTCCGGATCATCTCGATCCCGTGCGACGCCAAGGCCCGCTCCAGGCCCAGGTTCGACATCACGGTAGCCACCACCAACGGATGACCATTATTTCCAACCAACTCGCCACGCTCCTTCAAATACCGCGCGGTCAGCAGCAGAACGGCATCGCCGTCGATGATTTTGCCCGATCGCGATACAAACAGCGCACGATCGGCATCGCCGTCAAATGCAACACCGACGTCCGCCGATTCTTCGAGCACCTTCGCCCGCAGCCCTTCCAGATGCAGCGAACCACAATTCAGGTTGATGTTGCGGCCATCGGGTGAACAATGCATGCGATGCACCCGTGCTCCTAACCGCTCGAACAACTCAGGAGCGAGAAATGATGCCGACCCGTTCGCGCAATCCGCGATAATCGAGAGCCCCTCGAGTCCGGTGGGGATGGTACGGGCCAGGTGATCCATATAGGTCTGGTCCAAATCTTCGTCCACGGCAAGAGCCGCAGCGGAACCGGCGTAGCCTGCGCCGAGCAGCGAGAAGATGTCGGACTCCAGCTTTTCCTCTTGCTCATCCGGCAGCTTGTAGCCGGAATGCCCAATCAGCTTGATTCCGTTGTCTTGAAATGGATTGTGCGAAGCCGATATCATGACGCCCGCGGCGAACGGTCCATTCTTTGCTAGGAACGCCACTCCGGGAGTGGTTGTCACGCCCGCGAAATCCGAAGCCACGCCCTGCCCGGCCAACCCGCCTGCTACCTCGGCGGCCAGCCATGGTCCGGATTCGCGCGTATCCATTCCAATCACAACTTGACGCTCGTGGCGCGATTCGGTCACCCATTTTCCCAGCGCGGCGCCCACAGCGTTCGCGGTCTGGTGATCCAGCGGATAGGTTCCTGCGACACCGCGAATTCCATCGGTGCCGAATAGCTCACGGGACATTATTTCGTTTCCTTTTGCGGGGATTTTTCCAGCGTTATTCTGAGTGCGACAGTGCTTGGAACTTCCAGCCTCACCTGCGGATCTCCGATGTTCACATGCGTATGGAATTCGGCTTGGCTGATTACGCCACTGAGATCCACCGGGTCTAATGTCACGTGCGAGATGTTTCTCACGCGCTGTTCCGGACCGCGAATCAGCGTCCTGGTGGGTTCAAGCGTATAAGAGCGAACGCGGTAGCCGTCTGGCGGACCCTTCAAATACGGCGCCAGCACAATCTCCACTTCTTTCGTGAGCAGTCTGTCGAATCGCAATGTAACTTGAGATGGCAGCGCGCGGTAGAAGGTCAGGCCCGAAGGCAGATTAATATTGGCGGGTCGAATGTTGTAAGTGCGTTCGCCAGGACCGGCGTCGTGGAGATCCAGAATCACAGCCAGGTCGGCAAGATTGTCGCGCGACAGCCGGCCTGACGGGCCGCGAATCTCCAGCCGCACTCGATCCGGCAGGTTGGAACCAATATCCAGGTCATCAGGAATGTTTTTGAATTCGATCGGTACCGCGATGGATGTGGCAAGTTCCGGTTCGCGCGCTACGGCGATCCATAGCGCCACTGCGATCAGAAGCGCGAGCAGCTTCCAGCCGAGGTTCGCGGTGATGAACTTCATGGCCGGTCAAAACTCTGTTGGTGCACCGCGGGCGGGCGCTGGGCCAGTGCCGTAGACGTCCGCAGGTCGCGCCGTTCCAGTCGGCCCGCCAGCAACTGATCCACGCGTTCGGGTTCGACGTCGAGTTCAATTTCTCCGAACGCGGCGATCGAGATTCTTCCGCTTTCTTCAGATACGATTACGGAGAAGCAATCCGATTCCTCCGTGATCCCGAGCGCCGCGCGGTGGCGCGTTCCGAGCTCAGTAACCAGCTGCGGGTTGGTGGTCAACGGGAGGAAGCAGGCGGCCGAAGCAATGCGGTCGCCTTGAATGATCACCGCGCCATCGTGCAGCGCGCCGCCCGGGTGGAAGATGGCACACAGCAGGTCGCGCGAGATGGCTGCGTCGAGATTCACGCCGCTTTCGACGAACGTGCGGAGTCCGATCTTCCGTTCCACCACGATCAGAGCTCCCGTTTTCTTCTGCGCCAGATGGGTGATGGCGAGTAAAATTTCTTGTGTCACCTCGCGGCGCTCCAATTCACTGATTCCGAGGAATGGTCTTCGCCCCAGCCGCGCTAGCATACGGCGCAGCTCGGATTGGAACATGACGATGAGTGCAATCGCGGTGAAGGGCGCGAGTGTCGCCAGAATAGTGCGCAAAACTTCCAACTTCGCCAGCACGGCAACGCCGTAAATGCCTGCCAGGATGCACAGCCCCACCAGCACGTGGGCGGCCCTGCGGCCCCGGATGATCAACAAAAATTGGTAAATAAGAACCGCGACCACCAGGATGTCGATGGCGTCGGTAGGGGTGAACTTGGGTATTCCCGCAAGCGGAAATGGAAACCAGTGCACCATGTATTGATTATCGCTTGATGGTGCGCATTACGGTAACTGCCAACAACGCCGCACCCACCAACGCGGCGCTAATCAGGACCGCCTGACGGAATCCCAACCAACCGATCACCGCTCCGGCCGGGAAATCGCCCAGCGGACGGACGCACATCATCAGCAGCGTGTTCAGGCTCATGGCGCGACCGCGCATCTCGGGAGGAACACGGGTTTGCAACAGCGTCATAGTGGTCGAACCAGCGGCATTCTGCGTCAAACCCAAAACGAACAGCGTGGGGATGGCCACGCGCAAACTGTCGCTCCATCCGAAAACGGCCAGCGCGACAGTCCAAAGGAGCATCGCGCCGAATGCCAACCGTTCCTTGTGCGGAGGATCGCCCAGGGACGCCACCATCAATGCGCCTACAACGGTACCGGCTCCGATCGCCGAAAACAGCATTCCAAGTTCCGTGGGACCGCTTCGCAGAACCTGCCGCGTGAAGAAAGGCACCATCAAGATCACCGACGGGCCCAAAAACAACAGCGCGGCGTAAGCCGAAACCACGGATGGCAGCACCGCGTCGCGCCGTATAAAGTGCAATGCTTCTCCGACGGATCGCAGCAATCCGCCCTGCGGCCTCGGCGTCGCTTCTACCGCTTTCATGTTCAAAAAGAGCAGCGCCGCAAGCACCGCCAGAAAACTGGCCGCGTTCAAAAAGAAGTTTGCGGAGTATCCTAAATGGCTCAACGTCACGCCCGCGAGTGCCGGCCCCAGGATCGAAGCGCCATTGAACACGGCCGATTGCAGTGATATCGCGTTCATCAGCGCGTCCTTTGGCACCAGCGACGCGATGAGTGCGTTGCGCGCCGGTTGATCGAAGCTCAGCGTAGCGCCGCCGGCAAAGACAACCAGCGGGATCATCCAGAATCGAATCACGCCGGTAACCGTGAGGACGCCCATCGCAACAGCGATTAGCATCATCAGGCTTTGCGTCACCAATAGCAGCCGCCGTTTATCAAAACGATCCGCCACGCTACCACCCAGCGGGGCCAAGAACAAGAAACTTAGCGCTTGCACCAGCGAAACAGCACCCAGGGCGATCGCCGAACCATGCGTCAGATCCAGAACCAGCAGGCTCTGCGCGACGATCTGCATCCACGTTCCGACCGCGGAGAACGCCAGGCCACTCCAGAGAATCCGAAAGTTCGGATGCTGCAGCGCGCGAAATGTGGCAATGCCAGTACTCGCCGCGATTGGGGGTACCGGGCCGCCCCCCTCCGAATAGCTACTTGCAGGCATGCCAGTTCCATTGTTAGTATAAGGGTGGGAAGCAACTGGCTGACCCATAAAGGATGCATCCATGACATGGGAAACTCCCCAAGTTGAAGAGATCTGCTTGAGCTGCGAAATCAATTCTTACAGCAACGGCGATTTCTGAGTACACGTCGCACGCCGGTAGCGTTGTTTAACTGCCGGCGTGCGATTTCACCTTTCCCTCCCAGTTTGAATTGATCCCTCCTCATGCGCGTCAAAGTTCTGGGCAGCGCGGCGGGCGGCGGATTCCCACAATGGAATTGCGCGTGTCCCAATTGCCGGCGTGTCCGGGAAGGCAAATTTTCGGGAACTCCTCGAACGCAGGCTCAGCTAGCTTGGAGCGGCACCACCGGTAACTGGACCCTGTTGAACGCTTCTCCCGACCTACGCGTTCAAATCGACGCGACACCTGAATTGTGGCCGTCGCACGCGAACGGCGCGCGGCATTCTCCCATTCGCGATCTAATCCTTACCGGCGCCGAAGTGGATCAGGCGCTCGGCCTGCTGCTGCTGCGCGAGTTTCATCGCTTCCGTGTCCACGCCACCGCTTCTGTTCGAAAGATTCTTACCGAGGATAATTCCATCTTCGGGGTGTTGGCGCGTTTCGCAGGCCAGGTGGAATGGCATGATCTGCCGCTGGACCAGCCGTTCTCAGCCGGTGGCGCGCGCTTGGAAGTGGTGCCTTCCACGGCCGGCTTTCCAGGATTCGTAAGCGCGACTCGATCGGCCCAATTGAATCCAGCGGAAGCCGCCATCGGCCTGCTCATTTCACCCGAATCGGGCGGAAGCACGCTAGCGTTTCTTCCCGGCGCAGGCTGCGTCTCCGATGCGTTACTCGAGCGCTTGGAAACCTGCGACATCCTGCTTTTCGATGGCACCTTTTGGAGCGATGACGAACCCTCGCGCATCCCCGGCATCACGCGCAGCGCACGCCAGATGGGCCATCTCCCCATTTCGGGAACAGGCGGAAGCCTGGACCGCTTGTCCGGCCTCCAGCGCCCGCGCAAAATTTTTATTCACATCAACAACACGAATCCGATCCTGGACGACGAAAGCCCGGAGCGCCGCATAGCCAACGATTCCGGCTGGGAAGTGGCCTGGGACGGAATGGAGATAACACTGTGACCTCAGTCGAGGAACAAGAACTGCTGGCGCCCGCTGAATTGGAACAGCGGCTGCGCGCGATCGGCGCGGAGCGCTACCACCACAAGCATCCGTTCCACCTGATGATGCACGAAGGCAAGCTGACCCGTGGCCAGATGCAAGCCTGGGCGCTCAACCGCTATTACTACCAGAGCATCATTCCCATTAAGGATTCCATCATTCTGTCGCGCGGCGAAGATCCGGCTTTTCGGCGGGCGTGGCGCAAGCGCATCGTGGATCATGATGGCGATGGCACGCGTCCCGGGGGGATCGAAAAATGGATCCAACTGGCGCAATCGACCGGTGTCCCGCGCGAAACCGTGATCGCGGAACGCGGAATTCTTCCGGCCGTTCGCTTTGCCGTAAATGCTTATATCGATCTGGTTTCAAAACGCAGTTTTTTGGAAGCAGTGGCATCCTCGCTGACCGAGATGTTCTCACGCGATCTCATTTCGCTGCGCGTCGATCGCTTGCACCAGCATTATCCGTGGCTCTCGGGCGGCCTGGCTTATTTCGACGCGCGGCTCACGCAGGCTCCCGAAGACGCGCAATTCGCACTGGCTTGGGTCATTGAGCACGCCCGAACGCGTGCTGAACAGGAACTCGCAATGGGAGCGCTCAGCGCGAAATGCGATATCTTGTGGGCGCAGTTGGACGCAATCTATTACGCCTATGTCTCACCGGGCTGGCCGCCCCCTGGAGCGTTCCGTCCTGAAGAGGATCATCGCGCATGACGCAGGTGGGGCTCGAAAGCGTACTGCGTCTCGCGCCCGGATGCCGCCTGAACGAACACGGCGCAGGGCAGGATCTATTGCTAATCCCCGAGGGCGCCTTGCGAATGCAAGGCCCGGCGCGCAAGATCGTGGAATTGCTGAATGGCGAACGTACCGTACAAACGATCGTCGAAGATCTGCAGCACCGCTATGGCTCGGAGGATGCCGCGCGAATTGAAACCGAGACCATCGCGTTGCTAACACGATTGCGGGACAGAGGCGCTCTGGAGTCTGTATGAAATACGAACCCAAAGCCCTGATCGCAGAAGTTACGCATCGCTGCCCGTTGCATTGCGTTTATTGTTCCAATCCACTCGAGATGCAGCGGCGCTCCGAAGAACTATCCACCTCGGATTGGGTTTCCATCTTCCAACAGGCCGGCGAAATGGGCGTTCTGCAACTTCACCTCACCGGCGGCGAACCGCTGGCGCGCACCGATCTAGCCGAACTGATCAAAGCCGGCCGCTCCTCGGGTCTTTATATCAACCTCATCACTTCCGGTGTCGGATTAGACGGTCCCAAGCTGGACGCCTTGATCGAGGCGGGCCTGGATCACATCCAATTAAGTTTCCAGGATATTGAGGAGGGCCCCGCGAACGAATTCGCTGGAACTCGAAGCCACGCCCTCAAGCTGCGCATGGCGGCGATGATTCGCGAGCGGCGAGTGGGGTTCACGCTGAACATGGTGGTTCATCGGAGTAACCTGGATCGCCTGGAACAGATGCTCGCATTCGCCGAACAGAGCGGCGCGCAGCGAGTGGAAATCGCGCACGTCCAATATTACGGCTGGGCGCTCAAAAATCGAGATGCGCTGCTGCCGACACGCGCGCAGGTGGACAAATCCATCGAGATCGTGGAAGCTGCGCGCACTCGCCTGAGGGGCCGGCTGCGAATCGATTTCGTCCTGCCGGACTACTACGCCAAATATCCCAAGCCGTGCATGAACGGGTGGGGCCATCAACAAATGCTGATCGATCCCGCGGGGCGCGTCTTGCCGTGCCACGCCGCGGGCGTGATTCCCGGCCTAGAGTTTTCAAGCACGCGCGAGCATCCCTTGCGATGGATCTGGGAAGAATCGCCGGCCATCAACAAATTCCGCGATGAAAGCTGGATGCCTGAGCCATGCAAGAGCTGCGATCGACGCACTCGCGATTTCGGCGGTTGCCGCTGCCAGGCGCTGCTGCTAACCGGCGATGCAGCCGCCACAGATCCGGTGTGCACGCTAGCGCCGCGACACGATGTAATAGAAAAAATCCTAGCCCAAGTGAATGGCAACTCGCGTAACGAATGGGTCTACCGCATCGATCCGGTCTGAACCGACGACCGCATAGGCTGCAGGCAATTCACCTGCCGGCTCATGGTTACAAAAGGATCTACCCTCGCAATTGTGCCATAGCATTGTTCTGCCGATGCCTTGCAGCCGCCGCAGCAAATCGCTTTTAGTTCAGGACCACACGTCTCGCACTCCGCGGGCCAGGTTTCCCGAAAGCTTCGCACGTAAGGATGGTTGTAGTAAATCTCCGTGAAGTGATCTCGTTTGAGATTGCCGAGGATTACACCGGAATGATTGCAGATGCGGACATTTCCCAGCGGATCGATGGTGAAGTACGATCCCTCCCCTGCCAGCGGACACGAGCCGAAATGGATCTTCTTGTACCCCCGCGTGTCGATCACACAGGGCTCAATCACGACCGACACCGCCACAGGCAGCGCGTACTTTGAGCCAAGTTCCTCTAATGTGTCCAGGTTTTCTCGAATCATGTCCGGCGTGGGCAGCAAGCGATCGGCTTGCCGAATGTTGTGCGCGCCAAGGTTGATCCTGTTGTACATCAGGCCGTTTGCCCCGAGAGCGATGGCCAGTTCCGCTGTTTTGCCGACATCCATGTAATTGAGCTTGGTGGCCACGAAGACCGCTACGAAGCTGCCCTTTTCGTGCCGGACATTTGCCATGCCGTCAACAACCGCACTCCAGGCTCCTCGACGTCCCGCCAACCGATCGTGCACTTCTTTGCGGTAGCTGAGTAGCGTGATTTCATAGGTCACGTCGGTACCCGTCGCCGCAGCTATTTCTCTGCTCAAAAGCGTGCCATTCGTGATGATTACGGGTGAAATACCCTTGTTGTGAATAAACGAAAGAATCTCCAGGAGATCCTCGCGAAGGAGCGGTTCACCCCCGGAAAGAGCGATGGACTCCACGGGAGCTTCGTCACATAGCTTAGCTATTATGTCAGTGACCTCCACCGTGCTCATCTCGCCGGTCCGTTGGCGGTCGGAGTCTTGGTTAAATGGCCCTTCTGACATGTAGCAGTAGAGACAATGGTTATTGCATCGTCTCGTCAGTTCGATAACGAAGCTCTTTGGCAGGGGCCTGGATTCAAAGCCGTCCGTGGCAGTTTTCATAATTACCAACTTGCATTACGTAATTTTCGAAAGCCCAATTGGTCTTCAGGCTGACAGATCTCGAGTGGATTCTCGTTATTCGCCACCAAGCTTTTCAAAGGTTTCTTTGCTCAGCACGCCCTCGCTTAGGAATTGCGTCGCCAGTCCGGCACGGGCTGACTCCTCGACCACACCGAATGCCCATGGGTCGGCAGGGATATAGCATAAGATGCGAGGAGGCCTCACCGCTGCACCTGATTGCGCCAAGCCGACGATGAAACTCTTGGGCTCGGAGTAAAGAACGTCCACCTTTTTTCCAACCAGTTCCTTAAGTTGCGCAAGTTGAACGTTAGCCCCGACCGGTATCACATGTTGCTTACCCTCCACCTCCAGGAAGTAAATTCCATCTTTCAATACAACCGTTCCTGTTCTAGGCTGTGTTGCCATTGCTTTTTCCTTTCTTTGGGTACTTGAGTTTGCTCTTATTGGACTTTGCCGTCCCACCTTGTACCGCACTTCTCTCTCCAGACCAAATAGCATACACAGCTAATGCAAACGCGACCGCAGTCTCTGGAAATAAGGGGGATTTGCACCCATGCGATGCGCTTTGACCCAATCGGGTGCGATCTGACTCAATTGATAGTTGAGTAGGTCTGGCTTTTAATTTTGTCAGGCCCTAAAAAACGGTGCCAACCCGGATTGCAAGTCTCGACGCGCAGACTCTCCCAGATTGCAAAGCGCTATGTCGTAGATATTTGTGTTTTGGATTTGCCTTGCTGTTGAACGCGGCGGTAGTATTCTGACTAACAATACGGACAGCCATCGCAAGCGAGCACCAATTTTCCGCCGGCGAATGGACCATCGCTGAGAACCGATTCGCGGCGCCGGACAGACCTTCCCTAACTCAGGCCGCAGAGCGGCAGTAGTAGCGCATCATTCCGCCCAGGCACTGCTGCCGCCGGACCGAATCCCGTTGTTGCTGAAATGCTTGCCTCAGGCCTGAACAGGACCGAGTCGATCAAGCGCCGCCGACACCGCCTCTTGCGCTACATCTGGGTCAGCGCCTGCTCCAGAGCTTCCACAAAATAATACTCTCCCCACATCACCGACTCATCCACGCCCAGCTCTTTGTGCAGATGATACACGCCGCCCTTCAGTATCCCTTCCCACTTCTTGTCCTTCTTCGCGAGATGCTTTTCGCACAGCGTCCGCAGGATCATGATCCCAGTGGACCAGTAATAGTGACCCTTCACCGGATCCTGCAACAGCCGGCACAATCGCAGTAGCCCCGACGCGGCAATCGCGGCCGAAGAAGTATCCAGCAGCTTGCGGCTCTCCGGCGGCGCATTAAAATCCCATGGCGGAACGCCATCATGATTCGAATGCGTGATGTAGTAATCGGCGCAGACCTCGGCGGTTTCTAAGAAACGTGGATCGCGCGAATACTCGTACGAGATGCTGAAACCGTACAACGACCACGCCAAACCGCGCGACCAGCAGGAATCGCCGCGATACCCCTGCTGCGTAGCCTGCCGCAGAAACTCGCCGGTCTCGAGATCAAAGATGCCTTCATGGGCCGTAGAGCCGTCGCCGCGCACCAGAAAGCGGCGCGTAGTCAGGCAGTGACGCAGCGCGACATCGCGCAGCCGCCGGTCGCCTGTTTCACGCGCAGCGTAGAAAATGATGCCCACGTTCATCATGATGTCGATGAAGATGGAGTTCTCGCCCACGAAAGATCGCAGATATTGTCCGTTCTCCTGGAAACGCATGGCCTGCGTCTTGCCGGCTTCGATGATGGTGTCCTTCAGCTTCAGATCGTGAGTGATCTGAAACCAGCGATAAAAGGTGGGCATGAATAGAAAGCCCAGGTCGTGGACCTCGCGGTCGTGCTTACGAGGCTCCAGCGGCTTGGTGTAACGAATCGCCTGCTCCATCCAGTACTGGGCCTGCGCGCCTCCGCCGTTTACGCTGGGCACGCCGCTCCGCTTATGGAAAATCCACATCATGCCCGGAAAAAAGCCGTCGCACCAGTGCGTCCAGGCCGGCCCTTCGTGCTTCCAGCGTCCGTTGCTGGTGTACATCGGATAGTAATCGGGATACGTCTCGATTATCTTGCGCACCTGCTGCTGGGCATATCGAAAAGCGTCGTCGAAAAGCCCGCGGTCCGTTTCAAGGACGAATTGAATCATTATGTACGGATTTTAGCAGTCTGCTGTGCAGCGTCAGTCGGGCGCCGCGCGCGAGCTTGAATTTGGTGGATTGATAAATGAGCGGCAGATCCTTCACGGATACACCGTTGCGCCCCCGTCGAGGCCGGCGTGGCCGCCTTCGAAATCGAGCGAAGTGAGCGTGAGTTCCACGTAATACAAGCCGCCGCGCATCGCCAAATGCGCAATGCGCCCCGATACGTCGGCGCCTTTGGGCACTCCGATTCCGCCATTCAACGGAACGCCGTCGCAAAGCGTGCCATGCACTGGATCACCACCTTCGCTTCGAAGTTGCTCACTCCACCGCCGGACCAGGCCAGAACGCTCGAAAACGGGGGCGCACGCTCCTGGATCTCATGGAGCATGGCGAGCGATAGCTCACCGGTCTGCTCGGGATGATCCGGATCGACGGATGCAATCTTTACCAACCTCTGTGGATCATGCACCGGCAAAGATCGCAGCAACAATGCGTTGATAACGCCGAAAATCGCGGTATTCGCCCCAATGCCGAGTGCGAGTGAAAGCAGCGCCACCAACGTAACCGCAGGCGTCTTTAAAAGGAGGCGGACAGCATTAGCGAACGTCAGCAGCGCCCTGCATAATCGTTCACATTATATCGATCTGCTACGATCACTATGATGGCAGCCACGAAAGTCACGGTTAACAACAACGGTCCAATCCGGATTGAAGGCGACTTCACGATTCATGACGCCGAAGGCAACGAGTACGGCCTGGCCGGCCGCAAAGTGATCTCGCTATGCCGCTGCGCCCAGTCGCAAAACAAGCCGTTCTGCGATGGACAGCACAAAGCCTGCGGATTCGAATCAAGCTGCGCAGCGCGGGAGTTGCCCCCGCCGGTGGTCAAAGCGGGGGGCTAGGGGCTGGGGGCTTGGGGCGCAAGAGCAATCTCGCTCTTAATGACTTTTGGAGACATCTCAGCTTTTTCCCAACGGCGTCTGATAGCGGCATCACCGGATGGACAGCACCATCTGTGTAACCCAGGCGAATGGCCAGTTCGAATTGGGTTTCCAGCTCCGCGAGTGATCCGAGAGCGATCGATAGGAACTGCAAAAACTCTTTGGTTGAGCTACGTGAGCGTCCCTCGGCAATATTGGACGGAACAGAAACAGCAGCCCGTCTCATCTGGGCCGTTAGACCAAAGATTTCGCGCTTCGGGAACGAGGAAGTACATTGATAAACGGCTTCCGCCAGATCAAGCCCCAGCCGCCAAACATCGAGATCCCGATAGCTCTTGACCATCCAACACGGTAGTCCCTACAACGCCGACAATTTCTCAATTGCTGATGAGCCCCTAGCCCCGAGTCCCCAGCCCCCGGCTTCCCGTCCCCAGCGCCGCGTCCTCGTTAAGCACACAGATGTCCGCCAGATTCCGATAATCCTCCGCGAAGTCCAGACCGTAGCCCACTACGAACTCGTCGGGGATTTTGAAACCAACGTAGGCGACCTCTACCGGCCGCAAGCGCCGCTCGGGTTTGTCCAACAGTGTTGCGATGTTCAGTGATTTGGGACGCCGCTGCTTCAGCAGGTTCATCAGGTAGGTCAGCGTCACGCCGCTGTCCACGATGTCTTCCACGACCAGCACATGGTGGCCTTCAATGGAGACATCCAGGTCCTTGGTGACCTTCACCTGCCCCGAAGTCGTCTTGCCGCGGCCGTAGCTGGAAATTCCTATAAACTCCACGCGCGACGGTGTACGGATGGCGCGCGACAAATCCGCCAGGAACATGAACGCGCCCTTGAGGATCGCGATGAGATAAATCGGGCCCTCCGGAAAATCGTTGGAGATCTGGTCGCCCATCTCGCTTACGCGCTTGTGAATCTGGTCGGAGGTGAGAAAAACGCGCGGGACTAATGCCATTAGCGCCCGGCCATCAGTCGGCGTTGTGCAAGCGAGTGCTTCCGGTACCAATGTGGATGTGCGCGGCAGTGGCCTTGCCGGGAATCGCGCGGGTAAAGGCGTAATAGGGAATTTGCCGCGCCTTGAGATAGTGGCGCAACCACACTCCTTCCGGATCGCTCGGATTGATGGCCACGTCCACGCGGCCGGTATGGTCGAATCCCAAAGCGCGATGCAAATCGGTTTCTCCCGAAGCGCTGATCGGCAAGGGATGGTCGAACTTCTTTTTGAAAGCCACTGCCAGCGGTTTCAGATCGCGCGACTCTTGAAAAATCCCGTTGCCTTCGTAATGCTCCATGCCGGGCGCGAACATGTCGCGATACTCCACACGAGTGGCATCCTGGATGGCTACGCTCGACTTTTCGAATTTTGCGAGCGCCGCGAGTTCACCCATCAAGTGAGCGCGGGAGTGTGCCAGATCCAGGTTCAAGCGCCGGGTGGCCAACTCTTGTTGAGGAGCGGTGAGAGACGATAGCGCCGTGATTCCCTCGTCAACCAGCTTCTGCGCCGCATCCACGCGCACCTGTTGCCGCTCCACCCGGCGCTGCGCGGCCGCCACCATATCCTCGATCAATTTGTCGGTCAGGTCTTCCACCGGCAGTTCGCCGTATAGAGTGCGCGCCAGAACTGCGTCGTCCTGAACATCGGCGAGATCCTGCTGAGCTTGTTCCAGCCGGAGCTTCGGTAGAGCGCCAATCTGGACCAGCTCTGCAATTTTTTTGAGCTCGTCCTGAGCTAATTCAATTCTTTTGTTAGCAATGGTTTGCGGCGAATCTGCGGGGATGATTTCAGCGCCGGCCGCCAGCGCGCCAAGGGACAAAAATACAACCAGTAATTGTCGCATTGGTGTTTTCAGTGTACCATACGGGTAGGAGCATCTTCGAGCTATACCCGACCTACGCAGCACTGCCCGGCAGAAATTCGCAGAACCGATCACCACTCCGCCCTGGCTGACCGCGGCCCGCGCCGCTGAATCGAAGAAAGCCATCGACATCCGCGTGCTGGATCTGCGCGACGTCACTTCCTTCGCCGACTTTTTTGTAGTCTGCACCGGTAGCAATCCCAAACAGATTCAGGCCATCACTGAAGAGATCGGCCGGCAACTCGATGAACGCGGCGAGCGTCCGGTGAGCGTGGAAGGCTTCGCGAACGCCGAATGGGTATTGGCCGATTATGGCGATTACCTCATCCACGTGTTCTCGGAAAAGGCGCGCGCCTACTACGATCTGGATCGATTGTGGCGCCACGCGAAAGTCGTTGAGATCCCAAGCGAGCCCTCCTAACCAGCGGCCAGCCACCAGCCACTGTCTTGACTTCAGCGTCCGACAAGACATAGCCTTACCAGCATGGCCTATCGCTCGTTCCGCTGTTTACTGAGTGCAGTACTGCTCGCCGGATGCTGCCTGGCTTCGGCCAAAAAGGAGAAGTCCATGCTCAAGGACAAGTACGTCAAAGTGAATGGCGTGCGGCTGCATTACGTCACCGCCGGCAAAGGTCCGCTGATTCTTTTTCTACACGGATTCCCCGAATTCTGGTACGAGTGGAAGAACCAACTCCTCGAGTTCGGGAAGGACCATGAGGCCGTCGCGCCCGACATGCGCGGCTACAATTTATCCGACAAGCCTACGGAGTTGGATCAATATAAGATGGCCGCTCTGGTGGAAGATATCCGCGCCTTGGCCGATCATCTCTCGCATCACAAGAAATTCGTTCTCGTAGCGCACGATTGGGGCGGCGCCGTGGCTTGGTCGTTCGCCATCGCGCATCCGGATTACCTGTCCAAGCTCGTGATCATCAACGCACCGCATCCCGGCGTATTCGCGAAACTGCTCAGTTCCGATCCGGCGCAGCAGAAGGCCAGCCAGTATATGCTGATGTTCCGCAGCGAAGGAGCCGAGAAGATGCTCTCAGCCAACGACTACGCGGCTTTGGTCGGCGGAGTCTTGGGAGCGGGCTTGAAGAGCGGCGCGTTCACCGAAGAAGACAAGCAGGAATACATCAAAGCTTGGTCGCAACCCGGCGCGCTCACCGGTGGATTGAATTACTACCGCGCCAATCACGTCGGACCGCCCGCTGCAGGCAAGGACGCACCGTCAACCGGAAATTTCGCTGTTGATCCCACCGCGCTCACCGTTAAAGTTCCAACTCTGGTGATCTGGGGCGAAAAAGATACTGCGCTGCTTACTCAGAATCTGGATGGCCTGAACCAATTCGTTCCTCAGCTCACCATCAAGCGCATTCCGGACGGAACGCATTGGGTGATCCACGAAAAACCGGCCGAAGTGAACGGCGATATCCGCGATTTCATTCGCACGAATTAGGCGAACCGCGACTCACGGGCCTGGCTAGCCCACTACAGGTGATGAAGACGCCGTGGCGCACGCACTCTTGCGTGCTGCGTCGAGACTCGTCTCGGCGTCTGGGCGGACATCGACACGAGTACCCGACGGCGCTGCGTGCCGTCGTAAGAGCCGGAAAGTCGCAAAATGCATGCCCAAATGGAATCAACAACTTGCGGGGCGACTTTCTGGAGAGTTTCGATGCAGCGCGCAAGAGTGCGTACGCCACAAGGCGTCTTCAAACGAGCCGGTGCTTTGGCTATCTGGACAAGAGAAACTTCACAAACAACGACACCGCCATCCCAAACCCAATCGCAATGACAATCCGCCGCACGGCCGTCCTCCCGATCCGCCGCGCCAACCCAGCGCCACCATATCCGCCGGCAATGGCCCCCATCGCCATAATCACCACGAACGGCCAATAAACCATGCGGGCCCAGATAAAATAAAAAGCCGCCACTCCGTTAATACATCCACCGAAGAAATTCTTCAGGCCGTTCATCTGGTGAATGTCGGAGAGCCCCAGAATGCTCATCGCAGCCAGCATCAGGATGCCGATGCCGGCGCCAAAATAGCCGCCATACAGCGCCACGAATAATTGAAACAGCATGGCTCCGGCCAGCCATCGCGTGGAAGTATGCGCCCCGGCGTTGGCAGTTTTCAGCTTGCGCTGGATCGGCTCCTGCGCCATGAACAGCAGCGTGGCGAACAGAATTAGAAATGGCACCAACGCGTCAAAGACCTCAGGCGGCGTTACCCGCAGCAACAATGCGCCCACAATCCCGCCAATCAAGCTCGGGACCACCAACATCAACATCCGTGGTGCAGCCGTGCTCAATTCCCGTCGGTAGCCGAACATGCTGCTCACCGATGCCGGCCAGATAGCTACCGTACTGGTGGCGTTAGCTGTCACCGATGGAAGACCCAGCCAGACTAGCGTGGGAAAAGAAACCAGTGTTCCACCACCCGCGATGGAATTGATTGCGCCGGCCAGGAAAGCCGCGGCAAAGGCGACCGCCGCGTGCGGAATATCCAGCGCAGTCATCAATCAAGGCTTTCCATACGCTTCATCCAGAATCTCCACCACGTGCGCCACTCTCTGTCCTCGCCCGAACTTCTTCACGCCCGCCGCAAGCTGTAGCATGCAGCCTGGATTCGCCGTGACAATCACTTCCGCGCCGGTACCGTTCACCGAAGCCATCTTTTTCTCAAGCAGCGCCATCGCCATGTCGGTGTGTACGACATTGTAGATACCCGCGCTTCCGCAACACAGGTCGGATAGCTGCATCTCGCGCAGCTCCAATCCTGGAACCATCGCAAGCAACTTCCTCGGCGCTGACCGGATTTTTTGGCCATGCGCCAGATGGCAGGAATCCTGGTAGGTCGCAACAATCGGGGCACCCAGCGGCGCGCCACGCAGGTTCGGATTCAGCTCGATGGAGCCGAGAAACTCGCTCACATCCTTCACCAGCGCGGAAAACCGCTGGGCCTTTTCCGCATATTCCGGGTCGTGTTCGAGAAGCTCGCCGTATTCTTTCAGCGTGGATCCGCAGCCTCCCGCATTGGTGATGATGGCGTCGTAATTTCCATCCAGCAGCGCGTCGATATTTCTCCGCGCTAATTCCCGCGCTTCCTCGCGTAGCCCCGCATGCACGTGTAACGCCCCGCAACAGCCTTGCGCAGCCGGAATCGAAACTTCGCAGCCGTTCTTGCGCAGAACACGCACCGTGGCTTCATTCAATCGCGCGAAGCAGATGTTAGCAATGCAGCCGCCCAGGAAAGCTACTCGATATCGCTGGGCATGCTCAGCCGGCAACACACGCCCGTAGTAACTAAAGAAGAACGGCGTCTCGATTTCGGGCGCCAGGCTTTCCATCTCTTGAAGTCTCGGCGGCAACAGGCCCAGCATCCGCACCATTTTCTTCAATCCGATCGCTTGATAAAGATAGAGGACCGCGCCCACCAATCCCAGATTGACTCGTGACGGCAGCAGCTTCCGGAAAACCATGTGCCGCACCAGACGCGTCCGCCACGGCCGCCGTATCTTGGTCTCAATCTCCGCGCGCGCCGCCTCTACCAACCGCCCATATTGCACGCCCGAAGGACAGGCTGTTTCGCATCCCCGGCACGCCAGGCATAGATCGATATGTTCGATGTAGGACGGTGAGATCTCCGCCGCCCCGCTCGCGACTTGCGCCATCTGATAAATCCGCCCTCGCGGCGAATCCATCTCAACCCGCAGTTCGCGATAGGTAGGGCAAGCGTTCAGGCACAACCCGCAATGCACGCATTTATCAAGATCCCGCTGCTGTGGTTTGTCGTGTGAATTCACTTCAGATGCGGCCATACAGCCTGCCGCGATTGAGGAGGCGTTCCGGATCGAACATTTGCTTGATCTTCTTCATCATCGCAAAGTCGCTGCCCGGCCGAGGCCACAGTTCAAAAGTTTCACGCACACTCTGCGGCGCAAACTCAATCACGCCGGGCTCGAAATCTCCAACTTGCTCATAATAGCCCCAGCAAACTCCCGACCCCGCGCGCGCCAGAGCCGGCCCAGGCAACCCCTCCATCACACCACCTACTTCAGACAACGCGCACGGAGTTCGCACCACCACGCCATTCTCATGCGACGCCAGGAACCGCGCGGTGAACTCTCGAATTTCGTCCCATAAAGCTTCCTCTTCAGAGCCTTCCACCGCACGCGCCCAGCCTAGCTCTCGCGAATAACGATCCAGCACCGCCACGCTCCCACCAGCCTGGATCAACAACCGGTAACTTTGCCCCTTTACCAAATCGATCGCGGAGGGCTGCAACTGGCTCTTGAGAACCTCATCGCGCCTCGCGATCGCGTCCCCCACGCTCTCAAACTCCCCCACAAAAGTCCGCGTTCCTACCGGCATCGGATGCACCCGGAAATTCACCACCGCGATGGCCGCCAGAGTGCCGAACGATCCAATCATGAGCTTGCCCATGTCGAGACCGGCCACGTTCTTCACCACCATCCCGCCGCTCCGAATTAACTTGCCTTCGAGCGTCGCGAAGGTCATGCCGATCACCATGTCCCGCGCTGTTCCATACAGCCTCCGCCGCGGACCACTGACGTTCGCCGCCACAATTCCGCCCACTGTCGCGCGATCAGAAAATACCGGATCGAGCGGAACCATTTGACGCTGCTCCGCCAATACGCCGCTCAACTCGCGGTACGAAATCCCCGCCTCCACGCTGATAGTCAGGTCCCGCGGCTCATATTGCAATACACGATTGAGCTTGGCGGTGGAAATCGTAACATCGGCGGCAGCGATGGGCCCACCCATCCGTTCCTTGCTGGAATTCCCGCACAGAATAATGGACTGCCCCTTCGCACCCGCTTCAGCAAGCTGCGCCGCCAGCTCATCCGCCGTCTCAGGAACAAGAATCATGAAGGTTGCTGAACCAGTGTGGCACAAGCCAGCCCGATTTTATTCGCCCGTGATATACTTCGGCTGACCAAAGGAATCCATGCCATGATGCATCGTCAGTTATATTCAACACTCGCAGCGCTGCTGTTCGCAACACTCAACGTCTCGGCCCAAACGGCCGCATTAGCCAACAATCTGCCCAAGCGATTAGTAGCCGATTATGGCTACTGGAGCAGAACTCAGACGCCGCCCTACAGCTCCGATCAGATTCCATTCCAAAAGCTCACCCACATCAATCATTCCGGCGTGAGTTTCGATGCTTCCGGCGGCCTTACTGTACCGGACGGATTCCTCGAGCCGCAGCTACTCCAGAAAGCCCATGCCCAGGGCATCCCAGTGCTGCTCTTGTTGGGAGGCGACTTCCCGGGTCTCGAGACTTCTACTGCAGCTCTGCCCAATCTCATCGCGAATCTGAAAAGCTTCATCAAAGAGAACGCGTATGACGGCCTGGATATCGACTGGGAATATCCCAGCACCACGCTCGACGAACAAACTTTTTACGCACTGATGGAAGCTCTCCGCGATGCATTCCCCCGGCCGAAATATATTCTCTCCGCTGACGTTCCGCCTTGGGGCCCTCCGCAGTACGACTATCCCCAGGTGACGCCGATCGTGGACTACTACAACATCATGACCTACGACTGCGCCGGTCCCTGGACCGACGACGCGCAGCTCAACTCACCCATCTTTCCCGATCCCGCGAACCCCGAGCCGTATGAGTGCGAACCCGGAGGTAGCGTTAAAGAAGCCATCGACATTTTTACAACCCAGCTCAATATCGCGCCCGCCAAGCTCAATATCGGGACGCCGTTCTACGGCTATTTCTACAGAAACGTCAGCGCGCTTTACGGACCTTGCACCAACTGCGGGAACTCCGTGCTAACCGAAAACTACGGCACTTGGATCAAGCAGCGGATCAATCAGAAGGGCTGGGAATCCACTCTCGACCAAGCCGCTCTGGTTCCTTACATGCTAAGGACGGATGGCAAACCCGGCTTCGTCACCTACGATGACGCCACTTCAACGTTCTATCGAGTCTGGTATTCGGACTGGCAACGCAACCTGGGCGGCAGCTTCATGTGGTCTCTGGATGCCGACTACGACGGCAGCTCACAAGATCTTCTGGAAGCCATGTATCAGGCAACTCAAAAGCCCAAGTGAACGTGGGGCAGGCGCTTTCGCCTGCCAATTTCCCCCGCTAATAAAACAAATACTTCCGCCACTGATCGTCGCTCTTCGCGAGTAACCGCATGAGATGCCGGCTAGTGTGCAGGCTGAACGGACGCGGCGCCCTGGCCAGCTTCATCCCCGCTTCGTCCGGCGTCCGGCTCCCCTTGCGGTTATTGCAAGGATGACAGCAGGCCACCAGATTCTCCCAAGTGGTTTCGCCCGCGCGCGAACGCGGCAGCACGTGATCCAGCGTCAGCTCGCCGCTCGGCATGATGCGATGGCAGTATTGACAGGTGTAACGGTCGCGCATCAAAATATTTTTCCGCGACAGAGCGCGCGTCTGATGCGGAATACGGCGATACTCGAGCAACCGGATCACGGAAGGTACGCGCAGGGATTGCCGCGCAGAATGGACGTGCGCGTGCGACTCCTCTTCGGCCGAGGCCACGCCCTTCAGCACCAGCACCAGCGCCCGCCGCGCTGCGCAAATGTTGATGGGTTCATAGCTGGCATTCAATACCAGGACCGGTCTATGCAATCGGTCAAGACTAGGCATGTGCGGTGCTCCCGGAGAAGTTCGAATTGCTAAGCTCTAAATCAAATGCTATGCGGCGGTCGGTGCGGGCCACGGTGAGCAGCACCACGTGGCGCGCGCCGGCCATTTTCAGAGCGCGCGCGCAGGCTGCCGCGGTGGATCCCGTAGTCATCACGTCATCCACCAAAAGAACTCGCTGGCCGCGTAGCGCTTGCTCACCCTTGGGACGAAACGCGCCCGATACGTTCTTGCGGCGCTTGGCATTCGTAAGACCGGCCTGCGCGGCGGTGAAGCGGATGCGCCGCAAAACATTCCTCACGGGCGTATGTGTGCGCCGCGAAATCTCGTGCGCCAGTAGATCCGCCTGATTGAATCCTCGCTGCCACCGCTTCCGCCAATGCAGCGGCATCGGCACAATAGCATCGAAACTTTCCTCGCGCGGCAGCGCCAAAGCCAGCAAGCGTCCCAGCGGCTTCGCCAGCGTCTGGACGCGTCCATATTTGAAAAGATGCAGCAGCTCCCGAAGCTCGCCCTCATAGAATCCGTAAGAATACGCCGCATCAAATCCGCTCACTCCGCGGCGGCACAACGCGCACAGCCCTTGCTCGTCCAAAGGAAAAGCGTTGCGGAACGGCGCGCGGCATTGTGCGCAAAAGTAATCCGCCGAGAGCGGCTCGGCCTTAGCGAGACACGCTGGGCAAACGGGAACGCGCGAAACCTGACGCAGCGGCTGGGCGCAGATCCGGCAATCGTCAGGAAAGATCAGGGAAAAAAGGCCAACACAGAACTTACGGCCAAGGGAAGGCTCGGTGTCAGGCGAGAAAGTCTTAGTGAGCAAACTACTGCTGAAGACGACACCCCCTAAAGCTCTAGTCTACACGATGGGCAGTATCTATGGCTGCTCTTTCCGGACGGCTGATCCAAAAGTTGCGCTACAACAAATTGAAGCGCCAGTACAGACCCTTCCAATCCATTTCCGGGACTCGGCCAGGAATGCCCGTCGCGCCGTGTCGTAGTCAAACGAACTTCCCTTGCCCACATAATCGGCGTATCCTTCGCGCACCCACTGCGGCAGTCTGAGATATCGAACGGGACCTATCGCATGCCCCGTGAGCTGGTGGGTGATCTCATGAGCGATGAAGTAGTCCAGGGTCCGGTCTCCAGGAACTCGACCTCCTCTTGGACCGATAAGCCGGTTGTCCTCAATGTGCGCATCCCGAAGAAACACATTCGCCGTCACAGGATAAGGGGCCACGCCACCCACTTCGTAGTCCTTGTTGAAAAACAGCATCTGTCGCCAGCGCGAGTTGCAGATAAAGATATCGTGGTCCTGAGCGCTCGAATAAAGCGGCGAGGTGGCCAACTTCGCCTCGGCTAGTTTCAACACGCGTTCAGCAGCGGGCGCGGAAAACGGCCGGTCGGAGTGGAGAACCAGGCTATTAGCCCGTACCGAAAATGAGAAGAACGGTTGTGGCAAGCACAACAGCGCCGAGTAACCCGCAAAGAGAAATCGTGGCCGGCACGACGACTCTCAACATTGCAACTCTGAGGATTTTCATGCACTCCAATTATGTAGCCTGGAATGCGCGCGCTTCGCAAGTCGGCTGGGCCGCGGAGTTTCGGCTGCTTGATTGCTATACGCCAGAGGCGGATAATACAAACAAGTGGAGCTGATTGAGACCTCCATCTTCACCAGGCAGATCGCTACCCTGCTAAGTGATGAGGAGTATCGAGAATTCCAGTCCCGGATAGCCGCCAATCCAGAACTGGGCGCAGTCATCAAAGGTGGTGGCGGGATACGCAAGGTACGCGTTGCCGTCGGATCGCGAGGAAAGAGCGGCGGTGCCCGCGTCATTTACTATTGGGCTGTTCGAAAAGACGTGATCCTGCTGCTCTACGCGTATCCGAAGAACGTAGCGGCGGATCTAACTCCGAAACAAGTTTCGCAGCTCGCTAAAGTCATCAAAAAGGAGTTTGGACCGTGAAAAAGAAGATGTTTGAAGAACTGCTGGGAAGCGTACGCGAAGGTGGCGCCATTCTGCGAGGCCGCCACAAGCCCTCACGGCGCATTGTAATCCACGCTTCCGGCGTTCGGACCATTCGTGAAAGAACCAGCCTATCGCAGGTGGAGTTTGCGCAGTTGATCGGCGTAAGTGAAGACACTTCAGAACTGGGAGCAGGACCGGCGACGCCCAACTGGGCCGGCAGCCGCGCTTCTGAGCATCATTGAGCACGATCCATCAATGGCTGTGAAAGCCATTCACCGGTTGTAAGGCTCCTCAAGACAAGGGAGGGTCTCGCGGTCGCCAAGGTCCACCGCGTTTCGGACGCAGTTGATCGATCTGGCCTGTTCTGATCCCTAATTTGTTCTGATCTCATTCGGCTGCCAGATGAACGCGCACGACTCCGAAAAAGTCATTGGCACCCTGGTTTCAGACGGCTACACCCAAGTGCCGGATCTCGAACAGGCCGACCTGGTCCTCTACAACACCTGCAGCATTCGCGATAAGGCCGAGCAGAAAGTTTTTCATCGCCTGGATCAGTTCAAGAAAGAGCACGGCAAAGGAAAAACTTTCGGCGTTCTGGGATGCGTGGCGCAGCAGGAAGGCGAGCGCATCTTCGAACGCGCTCCGTTCGTGAGTCTGGTAGCCGGATCGGCCAGCTACTCCAAGCTCTCCCAGATGCTGGTTCAGCTCGAAGCCGGAAATCGCCGCGTGACCGGCTTGAGCCTGGATACCGAAGACGCTTTCGAGACTCCATTCACCCGCCGCGACAATCCGCACCGCGCTTACATCACCATCATCGAGGGCTGCGACAAATCCTGCGCTTATTGCGTGGTTCCTTTTACGCGCGGCCCGGAGCGCAGCCGGACCAGCGAAAGTGTCCTGAAGGAAGCGCGCGATCTGGCGCAAATGGGTTACCTCGAAATCCAGCTCCTGGGCCAGAACGTCAACAGCTATCGCGACCCATCGCCAGCCGGTTGGGACTTCGCGCGCCTGCTGCGAGCCATGGGCGAAGTGGATGGCATCCGGCGCGTGCGCTTCACCACCTCGCACCCGCGCGATTTTGTGAAAGACATTGTGGACGCTATCGATGAAAATCCGGTGCTGTGCAATCACGTGCACCTGCCGGTGCAATCCGGCGCATCCAGCGTGCTCGAGCGTATGCAGCGTCTCTACACGCGCGGTGATTATCTGCGCCGCATTGAGTGGATGAAGAACGCGCGCCGCAACATCGCCATCACCACCGACATCATCGTGGGATTTCCCGGCGAAACCGAGCAAGAGTTCCACCAGACACTTTCGCTGCTCGAAGAAGTACAATACGATTCGTTGTTCAATTTTAAATATTCGCGCCGGCCCAACACGCCCGCGCTCGCGCTTGAGGATCACATCCCGGAGGAGGAAAAGACCCGCCGTCTCACCGTCCTTCAGGAAATGCAGCGCGCCATTCAGATCCGCCGGAACTCCGTGCTGGTCGGGACCGTCGAGGAGGCCTTCGTGGAAGGTTATAATCAGGCCACGGGTCAATGGATTGGTAGAACCACTCAAAATCGGCCGCTCAATTTCGTTCATCCGGAGTTTCCCGGCCCACGCGATGGAGCCACTCTTACGGGTAAGTTTTCAAACGTGCGGATCACGCGAGCGGGTCCGAACTCGTTGGCCGGCGAGCGAGTGAATTGAGTCGAGTCGCAAAGGGGGACGGTATGGAAGTCGAAATGAAAATCCGCGGATTGATGATGGATCCCGTTACCAATATGCCCATCGTTGTGTTGAAGGACATTAATGGCAACGCCATCTTGCCGATCTGGGTCGGAATCTACGAGGCCAATGCCATTGCCCTCGAGATCGAAAAAGTTTCGACGCCTCGGCCCATGACGCACGATCTCATCAAGACGCTGCTGCTGGGCTTGGGAACCGGCATCCGTAAGGTTGTCGTCAGCGAATTAAAGGACGACACCTTCTACGCTGTAATCTGGCTGGACAAAGACGGCGATCTCATCAGCGTGGATTCCCGGCCGAGCGACGCGCTAGCCCTCGCACTCCGCCTGGATTGCCCCATCTATGTCGAAGAAGCGGTGCTTAAGAATTCGAAGTCATCCAATGCCGCCACCGACAAAATCAACAATGAAGAGCTGCGCCGTTGGCTGGAGAGCCTGAACGACGAGGACCTCGGCCGTTACAAGATGTAAACATTTGCGTCCATTCGCGTTAATTCGCGGCCAAAATTTCTCCCCAACCATTGTCGACCCCCTTCGTCTATAGGTATGTAATGAGACGAGGAGCCAAATTAAGTTCGGGGGTGTTGCTCACGGCGGCCATGCTGGTCGGCATGTGCCACGCCAGTGCCTCCCCGCGGGTTCAACGTTTCTTCGCTTATTATCAGGCCGTAGAAAAAGCGGACGCTCCCTTGGACTTCTGGGAGCGTGTCGCTACTAGTTTTGTACTTACTCAGGCTGAAGCGCGGAAGTCCAGCACCTTGGCTAGTTGCTCGCGGACGTCTTCGCTTTAGGTCAGTGCGCCGGCGGCGGCACGTTCTTTTTAGGCCAGCCGTGCAGATCGTCCTTCTCGACGTGGAACACTACCATCAAAGGACTCGCGGTATAGCTCTGCGGCACGCCCTCGAAAGTTAGCTCGGTACCCGGCTCAACCTTACCCGGAAGGGCTACTTCTAATTTCAACGTTGCGTCCGCGGCGGCTGCATCACCGGCGCCGCCATCCTCCATTGCCAACAGGATAGTCTTGGGCTTGATCGCGGGCTCCAGTTTTACAACCTTCCCCTTAAGGGTATTTACCTTTGCGTCTTTCATACCCTTCTCGAAGTAGTCCGCCCCAGTGGGACCCGCTAGTGCTTCCTTGATGCTCTTCCAGAGCGCCAGATCCGGATGTTCACTCGCGAACTTAGCTTCGCCGGCCACCGCCGCTTCGGCGCCCTCCTTAGCGATTTCCGCCTTGCTCTTGATGTGGAAGCCATCGGGCGGATTCGGCGCAGCCTTCGCCGCCGCCAGCAGATCGCTAAAGCCCTGCGTGTTTCCGTGATAGATGTTGAACATGTTCTGCACTTCGCCCTGGACCGCCTGGCGCTGCGGAGCACCCAGCCCCCCCGGACCGTCGTACGCCGCCGCGCGCGCATAGTAGAACAGCGCAGCCGAATTGTTCTTCTTGCTCGCAAGAGCGAAGCCCAGCATGTAATCGGCCTCGCTGTAATTCGGATTGAGCTCGATCGTTTTCCTCAATTCGGCTTCCGCGCCGTCAAAGTTCTTCCGTTGAACGGCAATGAAGCCCAGAGTCAGATGCGAGAGTTGCTCGATGTCGGGCCGTAACTTCGCCCACTGGTCCGCGGCGACCCCGGGCGGAGGAGTGTCGATGTTAGCCACCAGCGCTTTGCCGGCTTGTTCGCCATCGTCGAGTGCCGAGGTCTGGTGATTGGCTCCATACAGAGTGCGCGTCAGGAACATCGTGTAGTAGAGCGCGTTGAAGTCCTTCGGATCATCCGCCAGCATCTGCTTGGCAACGTCGACCGCCTCTTTGGGCTGGTTCAGCGCCACGTAAGTGGTTAGGAAGAACTGGTGCCGCTCCTGTTTATAATCGGTCTGCGGATACTGCTTCTCCCACTGCTGCAATTTCTCCAGCCGCGTTTTCGCGTTGGCATCCTTAGTAATCGCGTCGAACAGATCATACTCCGCCCGATCCTTCCAATTCTTCTGCGGAGCCTGAGCGGCGGGCGTGCCCGACTGCGCCATCATCTGTACCGGTACCAGACTCAGCAGGCCCATCATCCCGGCAGCCAACGTCAATTTACAAGATTGAAACAACACTCGCGACGCCTCCCCTTGCTCGTCTCTGTCAAGTATACCCGCAGTTGCCAAAAAAACGAACGCTCCCAGCCAACTTCCAGGGAGCGTGTAGTATGAAAATTTTCTAACCCTTACTGCCCGGACGGCCTGGTCCGGTGATGCACCGGAGCCGGAGCGTTCTTTCCGGTCCAGCCATGCAGTTTGTCCTTCTCTACCGCGAACACCACCATAAACGGGCTGGCGGTATAACTTTCCGGAACCCCCTCGAAAGTCAATTCCGTCCCTACGTCCACCTTGCCGGCAAGCGCCGTCTCAAACTTCAACGTGGCATCCGGCGTAGTTCCATCCTCCAGCGCCATCACAAGGGTTTTGGGCTTCAGGGCGGGCGTCATGGAGACCACTTTTCCTTTCAAGGTCGGCAGCAGCGCCCCCTTCATGCTGGATTCGAAGTAGTTGGCCCCATCTGCTCCGGTGAGGGCGGTCTTGAGATTCTTCCACATCGTCAATTGTGGATTGGCCGCGTCGGCTGCAGCCTGTGCCTTATCCTTCTCGTCCTGGATGCTCTTCGCGTCCTTAATGTGAACAGCATCCGCGGG